>NZ_MJGC01000132.1 GCF_001746915.1 Desertifilum tharense IPPAS B-1220 | reverse complement strand
GGCGTTGGGGCTGTAGGCGATCGCGCGTTTGTGGGCTCCCTCTTCTTCCCCCAACCCCCAACTCCCAACTCCCAATTCCCTCTTCTTCCCCCAACCCCCAACTCCCAACTCCCAATTCCCTTCTTCCCCCAACCCCCAACTCCCAACTCCCAATTCCCTTCTTCTCCACTCAGCACTCAGCACTTTCCACTCAGCACTTAGAGAAGCACTCAGCACTCTAAAATAGGGAAAGTGACGGATTGCTAGGGAATATGGTATTTTCTTCAATTATTCGGACAATAGGGCGATCGCAACTCAATAGCGAACTTTTGGCTAGACTGGGGCGCGATCGCATTCTGTATCTCAATGGCATTTCGCGTCTTCCCAAGGGCTTAGTCGCCTCAACCTTAGCCCAAACGGAAAATCGCCCTTTGTTCGTTGTCACCGCCACCACAGAAGAAGCCAGCCGCCACGCCGCCCAACTTGAAGCAATGGGATGGCAGAATGTCTACTTCTACCCCACCACAGAAGCCTCTCCCTACGAACCCTTTGACCCCGAAACCGAAACCACTTGGGGTCAGTTACAAGTCCTCGCAGATTTGATTCTCAAGACCGAAAATCCCTCGAACCTCAAAATTGCGATCGTCGCCACCGAACGCGCCCTCCAGCCTCATCTACCGCCCGTAGAAGCCTTTAAACCGTACTGTATCGTCCTGAATAAAGGAATGAGTGCGACGGCGAAAACCTTAGACCTTCAACTCGCACAACTGGGTTATGAACGGGTTCCTCTGGTGGAAACTGAAGGACAATGGAGTCGGCGCGGCGATATTGTTGATGTCTTCCCCGTCGCTTCAGAACTCCCGGTTCGCTTAGAGTGGTTTGGCGATGACTTAGATCAATTGCGAGAATTTGACCCTGCAACCCAGCGTTCCTTGGATAAAATTCCCCAACTCATCCTCACCCCTACAGACTTTGCTCCGATTATCCTAGAGCAATTGGGGATTGCCCCGGAAGAATGGCACCAAACCGAGGAAGAAGCAACCCCTACCCGTCAAGGCGTGCGGCGTTTATTGGGAAATGCCTTTTCTCAACCGGCGTCAATTCTCGATTATTTGCCCCACAATACCTTAATTGCAATTGACGAACCTGCCCAATGTGCCGCCCATAGCCAGACTTGGGTTCAACACGCCGAAGAGTCGTTTCATCAGAGTCAATCAGCGTTTGGTCAAAAACCCATTAAAGCTTTACATCGTCCGTTTGCAGAGGCTTTGAGTGAGATTGACAAGCGTTTTGCAGCTTCGGTGCATCTTTCGGAACTGGCGGAAGAAACGATTAAGGATAGTCCCCATCGTCCGGTTAATTTAGCCAGTCGTCCAATTCCCATCCTTCCCCATCAGTTTGCGAAGCTGGCGGAAACCCTGCGCGAACAAATCCAAAATCGCTATTCAACTTTCCTAATTTCGGCGCAACCTTCGCGTTCGGTTGCTTTATTGCAAGAACATGATTGTCCGGCTAAGTTTGTCCCCAATCCCCACGATTATCCGGCGATTGATAAACTGCAAGTGCAGCATACTCCCACGGCGCTGAAGTATTCGGGTTTGGCGGAATTGGAAGGCTTTATTTTGCCAACCTTTCGCTTGGTGGTGGTTAGCGATCGCGAATTCTACGGTCAGCACAGTTTAGCAACCCCCAGTTATGTCCGCAAGCGCCGCCGCGCCGCCTCTAAACAAGTCGATCCGAATAAACTCCAACCGGGAGATTATGTGGTTCACCGCAATCATGGGGTGGGTAAGTTTATCAAGCTAGAAAGCTTGACGATGAATAATGAAACGCGGGAATACCTGGCGATTCAATACGCCGATGGGATTTTGCGGGTAGCGGCGGATCAGTTTGGCGTCTTATCCCGATTTCGCACCGCCTCGGATCAAAAGCCAGAGTTGCATAAACTCAGCAGCAAGGTTTGGGAGAAGACGAAGAATAAGGTTCGCAAGACGGTTAAAAAGCTGGCGGTGGATTTGTTGCAATTGTACGCCCAGCGATCGCAACAAACCGGGTTTTCCTATCCCCAAGACTCCTCTTGGCAAGAAGAGTTAGAAGAGTCTTTCCCCTATCAGCCTACCCCAGATCAGCTTAAGGCCACGCAAGATGTCAAGCGGGATATGGAATCTCAGCGTCCGATGGATCGCTTAGTTTGCGGCGATGTCGGATTTGGTAAAACAGAAGTGGCTATTCGGGCCATTTTTAAAGCGGTGACGGCGGGAAAACAGGTGGCTTTCCTGGCACCGACCACAATTTTAACCCAACAACACTATCACACGATTAAAGAACGCTTTGCCCCCTATCCCCTACAGGTGGGTTTGTTGAACCGCTTCCGAACCGCTGAGGAACGCAAGGAAATCCAAAAGCGGCTGGTGACGGGTGAGTTAGATGTGGTGGTGGGAACGCACGCCTTACTCGGAAAAGAGATTAAATTCAAGGATTTAGGCTTATTGGTGATTGATGAGGAACAGCGGTTTGGGGTGAACCAAAAAGAGAAAATTAAATCCCTGAAAACCCAAGTGGATGTGCTGACGCTGAGTGCCACTCCGATTCCGCGTACCTTATATATGTCCCTGTCTGGCATTCGGGAGATGAGCTTAATTACCACGCCTCCGCCCTCTCGCCGCCCGATTAAGACCCATCTGGCTTCCTACGACCCCGAAACGGTCAGAACGGCGATTCGGCAGGAATTAGACCGAGGCGGACAGGTGTTTTATGTGGTGCCTCGCGTGGAGGGAATTGAGGAGATTAGCGGTAAGATTCGAGAAATGATTCCGGGGGTGCGAATTGCGATCGCGCACGGACAAATGCCGGAAACTGAATTAGAAAGCACCATGCTAACTTTCAGCAACGGCGATGCGGATGTATTGGTGTGTACCACCATTATTGAGTCGGGTTTGGATATTCCCCGCGTCAATACCATTTTGATTGAAGATGCTCAAAAGTTCGGCCTGTCTCAACTCTACCAACTGCGGGGACGGGTTGGTCGTGCGGGTATTCAGGCCCATGCTTGGCTATTTTATCCCCATCAATCGCGCTTGCAAGATGCAGCCAGACAGCGGTTGCGGGCCATTCAGGAGTTTACGCAACTCGGTTCCGGCTATCAATTAGCAATGCGGGATATGGAAATTCGCGGCGTCGGAAATCTCCTAGGGGCCGAACAATCGGGTCAAATGGATGCGATTGGGTTTGACCTCTATATGGAGATGTTACAAGAGTCGATTAAGGAAATTCAAGGTCAAGAGATTCCCAAGGTGGACGATACGCAAATCGATCTCAACCTGACCGCATTTATCCCGGCCGATTATATCCCGGATCTCGATCAAAAGATGAGCGCCTATCGCCTGGTTGCTGCCGCCGACTCCCAGGATGAGTTGAGTTTGATTGCAGCAGAATGGAGCGATCGCTATGGTACTATCCCCAAACCCGCCCAACAACTCATCCGGGTGATGGAGTTAAAATTAGTCGCCAAGTCTCTAGGCTTTAGCCGCATTAAACCCGAAGGCAAGCAGCACGTTATCCTAGAAACGCCAATGGAAGAACCCGCCTGGAATCTCCTCAAACCCAACCTCCCCGAACACCTCCATTCCCGCTTTGTCTACACTCCCGGTAAAGTCACTGTTCGCGGCTTAGGAACCCTCAGCGCCGATAAGCAAATGGATCATTTAATTGAGTGGTTAACTAAAATGCAAGGTTCCCTCCCAGAAGTCGCCCTGGTTTAACTAATTTTAGTAAGCGAAGTCATCAATTCTATGAGCGTGTTTCCTTTTAAGCCCGATGAGATTATTGGAACGCTAACGGCTGAGTATCAAGCCCGAAAGGAATTGCAGCAACAGATTTTCGATCTGTTACAAGCCAATCAGTTAACCCCTAGCGCCGAAAATTACTATAACTTAGGTGTTTATCTCGCTCAACATCAACAGTGGGAAGGTGCGATCGCGCTTTTTCTCCATGCTGTTAGTCTAAACCCAACTGGGGTAGATGCATACTATAACTTGGGGGCGGTTTTACAAGCCCTACAGCAATACAAAAGCGCGATCGCCTTCTATTACAAGGGACTCTCGATTGAGGTAGACTCTCAATATTACTATCACCTAGCTGGCTGTTTGCTGCAACTCGCCCAGGTAGAGGAGAATGACCAATACATCCCAGTTGCCATTGCCTATTTATTGCAACGCTTGCGACTGCAACCGGATTGTCAATCGACCTACTATACTTTAGGGAGTATTCTTGAACAACAAGGAAACGCCTACACAGCTTCTCAATGCGATAAATTTCAGCTTCCAACTGAATTAATTCATCGGTTTTACCAACTCAACCCTCAACGTTGGCAACTGTTACTTCCCGCCCAATCTCATCCCGATGTTCGTTACTGTAAGCTACATGAGGCTGCTGTGCTTCCCCTCAAGCCTCCCAAGACATTAGAGGCGCAAATTCATCCAGAATTGAATCGTCACAAGGACTTTTACTCTTCTCCCACTCTGGTTGCAGAGGTTCAAGAAGGTGCCGTTTGGTGCCATTCTCAGGCTGATGTTGTATTAACGCGCGATCGCCAAATTGTCACAATGGTTTCTCATGCGAATGCAACCATTCTGGATATAGATCGCTATCTTCCCCCTGTAAGTCAAACAGTAGAAACTGTAGCGCTGTTATCTGTTCTTTCTGGACAGGCTTTTTATCATTGGATGTTTGAACTTTTACCCAAAGTTGGATTGATCCATTTAGCAGGTATTGATTTAAATTCTATTGATAAATTTATTGTTAATGAGTACCAAGCCCCCTTTCACAAAGAGACTTTAAATCACTTAGGGATTTCCTCGGAAAGAATTATTACTAGTTCTCAACCGATTCATATTCAAGCAAATTTAATTGTCGTTCCTTATTTTGAGCTTTTATCAAACTGGAGTTGTCAGTTTTTACGACAAGAACTTTTGTCGCAATCTACATTCAAAACTCACAAACCAGAGCTTCTGTATATTTCTCGCAAAAATGCTAACTACCGACATCTCCTCAATGAAGCAGAAATTAGCGATTCCTTATCTCAACTAGGATTTACTGTAGTTACCCTCGAATCCTATTCTTTTATGGAACAAGTTGCTTTTGTTGCCAATGCTAAAGTGATTGTTTCTCTGCATGGTGCAGGACTTTCTCATCTTGTTTTTTGCCAACCTAATACCAAAATCATTGAAATATTTCCACCCAACTATGTCACTCGCTACTATTGGAATTTAAGTAACTTAGTTGGCTTGGATTATTATTATTTTATGGGCGAGCCTAACTCAGATATTAATCTAGAGACGATAGAGAATATTAATTACCACTATATAACAGAAAGCTTTCAAGTGAGTTTACTGAAATTGCTAGCAACGTTAAAGTTTGCTGAGGCTATCTAGTATCGACTGTTCCATCATTTCAATCTTTAGCAATCTTGAGCTATGCTAAAATAAAGTAAAGAAATGTAAAGACAATGCAAGACAAAGTGGCAGTCGTCGTGGGGGCGACGGGTGGAATTGGATCGGCGGTTGTGCAACAATTAGCCTCGCAAGGAGCTAATTTGGTACTGGCGGCGAGAGACGAAGGGCGCTTAACCAATCTAGCCAATAGCCTATCTGGGGATAGCTTAACGGTTCCTACCGATATTACCGATCCGCAGCAAGCAAAAGACTTGATGGCGAAGGCGGCTTCCTACTATGGCAAAATCGATATTCTGATTAATGCCGCAGGTGCAGGAATTCTCAAACAATACAATAAGCTAGAACCTGCCGATCTAGAAGCAATGTTGAATGTGAACCTCAAGGGAAGCTTCTACACTTGTCAAGCGGCTGCTGAGTATATGAAAGAACAGAAAAGCGGCCATATTTGCAATGTTGTGGGGATTTTGGGCAAGCATTCAATGGCGATGGCTTCGGCTTACTGCGCCGCAAAGTTTGGCGTAGTTGGCTTTAGCAAGTGTATGGCGGATGAACTCAAACGCTATGGAATTAAAGTCACGCTATTCTATTTTGGAGGGGTAGATTCTCCGTTTTGGGATAATGTCAGTTTGAAGGTAGATCGCAGTAAGATGTTATCGACTCAAACAGCAGCAGATGCAATTCTATTTGCACTTTCTGCACCTCCCCAAGCCGTACCGATGGAAATTAATATTCAGCCGGATAGTCACCTCTTTTTCTAACTTTCAGACAGTCAAGCGACTTCATATTTAATAGTCGCTTGATTAATCAAAATCTGGCTAGTTCTCAATTCAAAGATTGACGATTAAAGCGTTTTTATCACCTGTTTATGGTTATCAATCTTTAGAATTTCTTCATCGCGTAAAGGGGTATCATTCTCTAAATAAAGGAAGACTTGTCTTGCACCCATTTGGCTTCCCAGTTCTGTTAAAGCTCTTGCTTCAATTTGAGTTAAGCCGCCTTCTAGATGAGATAGGGGATGGATGATGATTTGTGGGGCAATGATGGAAGTTTGACCTTGGTAGGTCTTTTGAATAAAGTGCTTTAAGGTTAATTCAGCAACAAAAAAGTTACTAATAATTGTGCGAGGATGTTCAAAGCCGTTTAATAATGAAGTGGTTGAAGTTTGTTGTTGATGCAGTTGAATGGCTTGTTGACCGATTGCTAAAACTTTATTGCTTTCTATTTCCCCTAAACTGCCCGGTTCAATTTTTCCCCTAAAAGCGATACAGGGGATATCTGCATATTCAGTAGGCGATCCCTGAGAAGACACCAATTTTACCAATAACCAGTCGGGTTTTAGCTGAACATACAAAGTTCTGAACGCTAGAAACTTAAACATAGATGGGGATTCATAACTTTCAATAACTCCTTGAAGTGCGATCGCGATAACTCTAGTCTTCCAACTCCAGACGCCCCCGAAACCCTGTCACCAAACGAGATCCATCTTTGAAAATGTGTATTTCTATTTGGTCGCTTGCCCAGGTAATTTGGTCTTGAAAAGCGGGATTAAAAATATGCACCTGTTGGTTGCGCGAAGAAACGGGAGAATTAGGATCGTTCAGCGCTAAAGACTCGACATAAGGGCCATCAATTAAAATATCGAGTTGTGCCAGTAACGCCTGGGAACCCTTGGGGGCTTTGTCAGATTGTAATTCTTTTAGAGTGAAACCACTAAAAGACATGACGCTTAAGCCAGCGCTTTTTAACTGCTTCGCGAGTTCTGCTAAAGCTGGTGCTTGCCAAAAGGGTTCGCCCCCGGAAAAGGTGACGCCTTGATTTTTAGGGTTGCTGAGAATTTTCTCGGCTAGGTCATCAATTGATATTAACTGGTTAATCTCAAAAGACCATGAGGCAGGGTTGAAACAGCCAGAACAGGCGCGGCTGCACCCTTGTACCCACACTACCGCCCGACAGCCGGGGCCGTTGACTTCGGATTCATCCACATAGCCCATAATATTGAGATAGCCGGGGGGAATTTCAATTGCAGGTTGGACAGTGGAATAGCTCATGAGGGTGACTCGCAGGAGATGAGGAAGTGGGTATATTTTAAGCGGGGTTTGCTGTTCCCTGAGAGGCAGCCAGCAGCGCAAAACTGAGGGCGGTTGGCACTTTTTGCCATTAAGACAATCTAAACATTGTTTAATCAAAATTTTAGGCGGCGAGAATCGGATGATTTTGCTAAAAGCCAGTCACTTGCACAAGTCCTATCAAGAGAAGGGACGGCAGTTTACGGCGGTACGAGATGTTTCTTTGGAAGTGAAGGCGGGTGAGGTTCTGGCGTTTCTGGGGCCAAATGGGGCGGGTAAGACGACAACGATTAAGATGATTGCGGGGTTAATTTATCCTGATGGTGGGTGGGTGAGAATTGGAGACCGCGATCCTCACCGCGACTCGAAGGCGTTACGCTTGTTAGGGGCCGTTTTAGAGGGCAACCGTAATGTCTACTGGCGGCTGTCTCCCCAGGAGAATTTAGAGTATTTTGGGGTATTGCGCGGTTTAGCGCCCAAGGTGGCGCGTCAGCGGGCGAGGGCGTTGTTGGAACGCTTTCACCTCCTCGATAAGCAAAACACGCGGGTAGACCGTTTGTCGCGGGGAATGCAGCAGAAATTGGCGATCGCAGTTGCTTTAATTCACCAGCCGCAACTGTTACTCTTAGATGAGCCAACGTTGGGTTTAGATGTTGAGGCGACGGAAGATATTAAGCGACTGGTGCGAGAAATTGCTCAAGAAGGGTGCGGTATTATTCTAACTACGCATCAATTGGCGATCGCTGAAGAACTGTCTGACCGAGTTGCCATTATTAACCAAGGGGAAATTGTCGCGGAAGAACCTACCTCAGATTTGATCCGCCAGTTTTCCGGGCAATCTTACCATATTGAACTGGAAACCCCCCTCGATCCGCAACGCCAAGGGCAACTCACCGCCTTGGGGGTGGAGTGTCTCACCGCCCAAACTCTGCGGGTTTTGCAGGCGGAAAGCCTTTACCCGGTTTTAGAGATTCTTAAACCTCTGGCTTTGATGCGGGTGGAGAAAGAACAAGCAACTTTAACCGATATCTTTTTGAAGCTGGTGCGAGAAAACCGCAATGTTTAATCTACTGCTAGCAGAACTTAAGCGAGAATGGATTATCCTGCGACGCTATTTTACCGAAACCATTGCTTTAATTATCGGGCTGGTGGTGGCATTTTACGGGATTTTTCAAAGCGCCCGGTTTATTGCGGGGCCTGAGATTTCTTTGGGCGATCGCGCTGACTCCCTGGTAATAGGATACATTCTCTGGTCAATGTCGATCTTTATTCTGGGGAATATTGCTGGAGGGTTGCAACAAGAAGCCCAGACGGGAACCCTAGAACAACTGTTTATTTCCCCGTTTCGCGCTTCCCAGATTTTTCTGATCCGGGCGATAGGTAACTTAACGATTCAACTGTTCCTCAATGCCCTGATGTTACTAATTGTCATGGGGATAACGGGGGCGCGGCTATCGTTTCCTCCAGTTTTAATCTTACCTCTGGCTGCCGTTCTCTTGGGGGCCTATGGGTTGGCAATGGCGATGGGTTCTCTCGCCCTGCTGTTGAAGCGGGTGCAGCAGGTATTGGGGATTTTTCAGTTTTTGCTGTTTTTTGTGTTGATGGTACCCACGGAAACCTGGTCGAGTTCCGTGCGCGGGTTGGGTTGGCTGCTGCCGATGACGCCCGGTGCCGAGTTGTTGCGTTCGGTGATGGCGCGGGGCGAAACGTTGCAGGGTGGGGCGGTGGCGATCGCGCTTTTAAACGGGGCTGCCTATTTTATCTTAGGATTGCTGCTTTTTAGGATAGCAGAACGCGAGGCAAAACGGCGCGGCAAATTATCGGGATATTGACGTAAATAAAGGTGACTGATTTTTAACTTGTGTTAAAAACCTGACAACAATTGTATCGCACCAATCGCGATTAGCGAAAACAACAATAAAGTGAGAACTACAGAGATCGAACTTGAATGGGCCGATCGTTCTGGACGTTAAGACCCTCCTCTACAGAGGCCCCGCAGGTTCTCCCCCCTGAGACTAAGGAAGGAAATTGAATGGACATTTCTCCTAAAACGATTTATCACAATCTCCGCTGGCTCGATAGCGTGGATGTCGCCACAAGCGCTGCTTATCGTCAACTGGCCCAAGATGCGATCGCCGATTCTGACATTAGCTTAACCTGGCGACAAGCCATCTCCGATCGCCTTAACCGTGCCAATCACTTATTAGCAATGCTGACCGTAGGTGGAGAAGATAGTTACTAAAGTTTAGAATCATCGTTGTCCTCTATTTGTCTGGAAAAGCTAACAATAGAAACGCCCCAATCTCAATTTAATTGATATCCTGTAACTTGTCCGATCGATGGCATCGGACACTTTTTTTTCTCTATAGAACGCGATCGTTGAATGTGAAAAATAGCTAAGAAACATTCCTGGAAAGTCTGACAATTTTCTTAAAAACTGCCCCTAAAACGGCTTTTTATTAGACAATCCAAATTAATCACCCCCCCATTTCCCCTCTCTAAATCTTCCCCTCTTTGCTCTTTTTAGGCGATTTTACAGAATGAACAGCAACAAAATGCCACCCAAACAGGGTCTATACGATCCACAGTTCGAGCGCGATGCGTGTGGTGTCGGGTTCATCGTCCATCAAAAAGGGAAAAAGTCCCACGACATTGTAGAACAAGCCCTCACCATCCTCTTGAACCTCGATCACCGGGGGGCGTGCGGTTGCGAAATGAATACGGGTGACGGCGCGGGCATTTTAATGCAAGTCCCCCACAAATTTCTGCAAAAAGTGACCGCCTCCGAAAATATCGCCTTACCCGAACCCGGACAATATGGGGTGGGTAGCATCTATACCTCACCCGATCCCGAAGTTAGGGCGAAAAGCCGAGAAATCTTTGCTCAAATTGTCGCCGAAGAAGGTCAACAAGTCATCGGCTGGCGCGATGTACCCATTGATAACTCAATGATTGGCAATACCGCCAAACATAGCGAACCCTTCATCGAACAAGTCTTTATCCAACGCGCCGCCACCCTAGCCGACGAACTGGCATTTGAACGCAAACTCTACGTCATTCGCAAACGCGCCCATACCGCCCTGCGCGCCTCGCAGGTTAACCCCTATTGGTATCCGTGCAGCCTCTCTTGTCGGACAATGGTTTACAAGGGAATGCTGATGCCCGTGCAAGTGGGGCAATATTACCCCGAACTGCACGATCCGGATATGGAAAGCGCCCTCGCCTTAGTCCATTCCCGCTTTAGTACCAACACCTTCCCCAGTTGGGAACGCGCCCACCCCTATCGCTACATCGCCCATAATGGCGAAATTAATACCCTGCGGGGCAATATTAACTGGATGCACGCCCGTCAGTCGTTGATGGAGTCGGAATTGTTCGGCGACGACCTGAAAAAAGCCCATCCGCTGATTAATATTGATGGCAGCGACTCGTTAATTTTTGATAACGCCTTAGAATTGCTGGTTTTGGCAGGGCGATCGCTCCCCCATGCCATGATGATGATGATTCCCGAACCCTGGGCGAATCATGAGTCGATGAGCGATGAGAAAAAGGCGTTTTACGAGTATCATTCCTGTTTAATGGAACCGTGGGATGGCCCGGCTTCAATTGCGTTTACCGATGGTCGCAGTATTGGCGCAGTCTTAGACCGCAACGGTTTGCGCCCCTCGCGCTACTATGTCACCAAGGACGATTTGGTGATTATGGCTTCCGAAGCCGGAGTCTTACCCATCGAACCAGAACGCGTCGCCCTCAAAGGTCGCCTGCAACCGGGGCGGATGTTCTTAGTTAGCCTAGAAGACGGTCGGATTATTGCCGATGAGGAAATTAAAACCCCCATCGTCACCGCCCATCCCTACCGCGAGTGGATCGACCAGAATATGGTGGAATTGCCTAAACTGGAGGCCCCGGAAGGGATCGAAGCGGCTGCGGAAGGACAGTCTTTAATTCAAAAGCAAATTGCCTTTGGCTATACCTTTGAAGAGTTGCGCCTGCTACTGACGCCGATGGCGCGCGATGGGGTAGAAGCCGTGGGTTCGATGGGTTCCGATACGCCGCTAGCGGTGCTATCCGATCGCCCCAAACTGCTTTACGATTATTTCCAACAACTGTTTGCTCAGGTGACAAACCCCCCCATTGACTCCATTCGCGAGGAAATTGTCACCTCTGCTGAAACCACCATTGGTAGCGAACGCAATTTACTCAAGCCCGAACCGGAAAGCTGTCGGTTAATTGAGTTAAAAACGCCGATTTTGAGTAATGAAGAGTTAGCCAAACTCAAGACTATTCGCGAACCGGGCTTTAAGTCGATGACTCTGCCAATCTTATTTAACCCCAAAGCCGGGGTGCAGGGGTTAGAGACGGCGCTGGAGGCCCTGTTTGCAGCCGCGAGTCAGGCGATCGCCAACGATGTGAATCTCATTATTCTCAGCGATCGCGGTATCGATGCCGAAAATGCCCCTATCCCTGCCCTGCTAGCCGTTGCTGGCCTGCATCACCACCTAATCCGCGAAGGGACTCGTACCCGCGTGGGGCTGGTTCTAGAGTCGGGAGAACCCCGCGAGGTGCATCATTACGCCACCCTGATCGGCTATGGTTGCGGCGCGATCAATCCCTATTTAGCCTTTGCTACCATTCGCGATGCGATCGCCCAAGGCTTAATTGTCAACGTTGAGGAAAAAACGGCTTATAAGAACTACATCAAAGCCGCTACCAAAGGCGTTGTTAAAGTCGCCTCTAAAATTGGCATCTCCACGATCCAAAGCTATCGCGGGGCGCAGATTTTTGAAGCCATTGGCTTAAATCAAACGGTTGTTAACCGTTACTTTACCTGGACTTCTTCCCGGATTGAAGGGGCCGATATGGAAGCGATCGCCACCGAAGCGATCTTACGACACAGCCACGCCTTCCCCGACCGCGACGTTAACGGTCATACCCTCGATGTGGGGGGCGAATACCAGTGGCGCAAAGATGGAGAAGCGCACCTGTTTAACCCGCAAACCATCCACAACCTGCAACGGGCCGTCCGTGAGGGCAATTACGACCTGTACAAACAGTATGCGACCCTGGTGAACGAACAAGACCAGAAACGCTACACCCTGCGCGGCTTGCTGCAATTTAAAACCCGCGAACCCATCCCCTTAGAAGAGGTGGAATCTGTTGAAACCATTGTCAAACGGTTTAAAACCGGGGCGATGAGTTACGGTTCTATTTCCCAGGAAACCCACGAAACTTTGGCGATCGCTATGAACCGTTTGGGCGGAAAATCCAATACGGGGGAAGGCGGCGAAGACCCGGAACGCTATACTTGGACGAACGAGCAAGGCGACTCGAAAAATAGCGCCATTAAGCAAGTGGCTTCTGGACGGTTTGGCGTCACCAGCTTGTACCTGTCCCAAGCCAGGGAAATCCAAATTAAGATGGCGCAAGGGGCAAAACCGGGCGAAGGCGGGCAACTCCCCGGCCGCAAGGTGTATCCTTCTATTGCCAAAGTTCGCCACTCTACCCCCGGTGTTGGGTTAATTTCTCCCCCACCCCACCACGATATTTACTCCATTGAAGACTTAGCCGAACTGATCCACGACCTGAAAAACGCCAACCGCAAGGCGCGGATCAGCGTCAAACTGGTGTCGGAAGTCGGCGTTGGCACGATCGCGGCGGGCGTGGCGAAAGCCCATGCGGATGTTGTGTTAATTTCCGGCTTCGATGGCGGTACCGGGGCTTCTCCGCAAACTTCGATTAAACACGCCGGTTTACCCTGGGAATTGGGGCTAGCAGAAACCCATCAAACCCTGGTATTGAATAACCTGCGATCGCGCATTGCGGTTGAAACCGACGGCCAACTGAAAACCGGACGCGATGTGGCGATCGCTGCCCTACTAGGGGCTGAGGAATTCGGCTTTTCCACTGCCCCCCTCGTCAGCCTCGGCTGTATCATGATGCGGGTGTGTCACCTGAACACCTGTCCGGCGGGAATTGCCACCCAGAACCCGGAATTGCGGAAAAACTTTGTCGGCGATCCGCAACATACGGTCAACTTTATGCGCTTCGTGGCGGCTGAACTGCGCGAAATTATGGCGCAACTCGGTTTCCGAACCCTAAATGAAATGGTCGGGCGAACTGATGTCCTAGAAGCCAAACAAGCCGTAGACCATTGGAAAGCTAAGGGAATTGACCTCTCGAAGATTCTCTATCAACCAGAAGTGGGGCCAGAAGTGGGGCGCTATTGCCAAATTCCCCAAGATCACGGCTTAGAAAAGTCTCTGGATATGACGGTATTGCTGGATCTGTGCCAAGAGGCGATCGCCAAAGGTGAGAAGGTGAAAGCCACCCTCCCCATCGCCAACACCAACCGCGTTGTTGGCACGATCCTCGGTAACGAAATCACTAAAAATCATTGGGATGGCTTACCCGAAGATACCGTGCATTTGCATTTCCAAGGAAGTGCGGGCCAAAGTTTTGGCGCATTTGTCCCCAAAGGCGTCACCCTGGAACTCGAAGGCGATACCAATGATTACTTAGGGAAAGGCTTAAGCGGCGGCAAAATTATCCTCTATCCGTCAACCCAGTCCACCTTTATCGCTGAGGAAAATATCATTGCGGGGAATGTCGCCTTCTATGGCGCAACCTCCGGGGAAGCCTACATCCGAGGCATGGCTGGCGAACGCTTCTGCGTCCGCAACTCCGGGGTGAATGCGGTGGTGGAAGCCGTGGGCGATCATGGTTGCGAATATATGACGGGCGGAAAAGCGATCGTCATTGGCCCCACCGGGCGTAACTTTGCAGCCGGGATGAGTGGCGGCGTGGCTTATGTCCTCGACGAACAGGGCGATTTTGCCAGCCGTTGCAATACGCAAATGGTGGATCTTGAAGCCTTGGAAAATGACCAAGAAATAGCCGCCCTGCGCGAAAGCCTAGAGAAGCACGTCCAATACACCCAAAGCCAAAAAGCCACGCGAATTTTAGCTAATTGGGAGGCAATGGTGCCTAAGTTTGTCCGAGTAATGCCCAGAGACTACAAGCGCGTGTTACAAGCCTTAGAAAATGCCCTCGCCTCTGGTTTAAGCGGCGATGAGGCATTAACGGCAGCCTTTGAAGCCAATGCCCGCGATGTAGCCCGCATTGGTGGCAGTTAAACAGGGACTCTCGTTCGACGCCCTCTATTTCCCAACTCCTAAAAAAATGAGCGATCGCGAAGACCAAAATTCATTTTTTGAGACCCCCTCAAAAGACGACAAACGCTTTGTGGAAATTCCCTCAGATGTGCCGTCCCCCTACGCCGAACCCCTACCTTCTGGGTTCGATCCAATGGGTCATATTCATCTGCAAGGCCGCGCCTATGACAGCATTTCTGGGGGTAGAATGCCGTGGTGGATAACAATTGCCACTTGGGTCGTTTTTGGTCTTCCGGCGCTATTTATGTTGGGGTTGGGTTTAGTAGAAGATGTCACGTTTATCATCAGTCTGTTTAACCAACCAGAAGCTGTTAGTGGGGGGGATATCGCGATCGCGATCGTCGCTTTAATCTTTCGCTTCGCCATTCCCGCCTTTATCCTCTACATCCTCTTGCATTGGCACAAAGGCAAAACTTCGCCCTAAGCCTCCTGCTAAAAACACTTAACTAGACACAACAATGGGAAAACCGACAGGCTTTATTGAATACCTCCGCGAAGCCCCTAGCGAAATCTCGCCCGCCGAACGCATTCGCAACTGGGATGAGTTTCACCTCTCCATGCCAGAAGAGAAACTCCGCAACCAAGGGGCGCGTTGCATGGACTGCGGTACCCCGTTTTGCCATACAGGAACGCTAATTAGCGGTATGGCTAGCGGCTGCCCAATTAATAACCTCATTCCCGAATGGAACGATCTAGTCTATCGAGGCTTGTGGCGCGAAGCCTTAGATCGTTTGCATAAAACCAATAATTTCCCCGAATTTACCGGACGAGTTTGTCCTGCACCCTGCGAGGGTTCCTGCGTCCTAGGCATTCATAACCCCCCTGTAACCATTAAAAATATTGAATATTCGATTATTGAAAAGGGTTGGGATGAAGGCTGGATCGTTGCCGAACCGCCTAGCAAGCGGACGGGGAAACAAGTCGCCATCATTGGTTCCGGGCCCGCAGGTCTTTGTGCAGCCGCCCAATTAAATAAGGCCGGCCATTGGGTAACGGTCTACGAACGGGCAGATCGTCCGGGAGGCTTGCTGATGTATGGCATCCCCAATATGAAGCTGGATAAGCAAACAGTGGTGATGCGGCGCATTCATCTGTTGGAACAAGAGGGCGTCCGGTTTATCTGCAATACGGAAGTGGGTAAGGACTTGCCGACAGAGACGCTACTCAAGGACTTTGATGCGGTGGTTCTCTGCGTTGGGGCCACGAAACCCCGCGATTTACCGATTGAAGGCCGGGAATTAAAGGGAATTCACTTTGCAATGGAGTTCCTAACGGCGAATACCCAATCGGTTTTAGAAGGCAACCCCAACGGTCAGTTTATTTCGGCTGAGGGTAAGGATGTCGTTATTATCGGCGGCGGCGATACGGGGACAGACTGCGTTGGTACTTCTGTCCGCCACGGTTGCAACAGCGTGGTGCAACTGGAAATTATGCCAAAACCCCCGCTAGAACGCGCCCCCAATAACCCCTGGCCGGAGTGGCCCAAGGTGTATCGCCTCGACTACGGACAGGAGGAAGCGGCCGAGAAGTTTGGTTGCGATCCGCGCGTCTATCTCACCACCGCGACGAAGTTTGAAGGGGACGAAAACGGCCAGGTGAAGGCGGTTCACACGGTTCAAGTCCAGTGGGAGAAAAATGAGAAGGGTCAGTTTATTCCCAAGCACGTCCCAGGGACAGAACGGGTGGTTCCCGCCCAGTTAGTGCTGTTGGCGATGGGCTTTTTGGGGCCCGAACAACCCCTACTCGATGCGTTAGGGTGCGATCGCGATGCCCGCAGTAATGTTAAAGCCGACTATGGCAACTATACCACCAGCATCCCCGGTGTCTTCGCCGCCGGAGACTGCCGCCGGGGTCAAAGCCTAGTAGTCTGGGCGTTTAACGAAGGACGCGGGGCGGCGCGAGAGTGCGATCGCTATCTCATGGGTCATACCGATTTACCCGACTAATCCCTAAATTAAAACCCCGGTTTCCCAGTTAAAATCGGGGTTTTTAACGTTCACACTGAAGCAAATAAATCTAAGGGAAAATGCCCGTAAGTGCCATTCAAACTCTCATTTTCTGAGGATTGGCAAGACACTAAAACGCCGCGATAATCCCCAGTATAAGTATCTAAATAATAGGTCATTTTCTGAGAATTAAATTTCAAATAAACAGGAGTCTGCATCGGCACCGGAGTTAAATCGCCAGGTAGGGGATACTCAAAGGTGGTTAAATAGTCTACCAAAGCCGTCAAAGCTTGTTCAACCGAGTCGGCGCAAATCCCAATATTCTGATATTCTGAAGCATTCACCACTAACAGCAAGGCTTGGGCAAGTTGTTGGCGATCGCCTGCTGTTGTTACGGTGAGAGAGTCCGTGCAACTTAAGGTTTTTAAGAGTTTCAGGGCGCTATCTAAACTTAAGTTTTGGGAGTTTTGAACAGACATAATTCAATAAAAGTGAATAATCTAAATTAGCTAACAATTATTTAAAGCCATTGCATCCGCTTAAAATGCTAAATTTCGTAAAGCAAATTGAGCCTCCCGACGCAAGCGAGCCGCCATTCTAAAAAGTTCTTTCCCAGTGTGCAGGTAATGTTCGTCGTAGTTGAGCGTAAACCAATTTAACTCCTCAATCCCATCGCTCACATGATTTAAGCAATAATAAAGATGGGCGGCGACGCTAGCAATACTCCCCGGATTAGGGACAGAACTAAAAGCGGCTTGAGCATCGGCTAAAAATTGACGGCATTGTTCTAAATAAGATTGAAAATCTTCAATCAACTCATCATCAAAAGGATCGGCCGCCAACTCATCAATTTGCTCGTCTAGCGAACTGAGAATTGAATTTAACGAACGATTCACAGGCGTATAGACATAAGATAGCCAAAGCTTAAGCTGTTCGTCCGTATCGTGACCCGCCGCCGCCCGTTGATAGCGAGATCGGGGGGACGCCACTGTAGTTTTCTTGACTTGTCGATCCACCCGCCGCAATTTTTGATCGTAAGTTCGGCGTCGTTGCGGATCGCTGAGAACTTCATAAGCCGCATTCACTTGCACAATGCGATCGCGATCGGCCGTTGCAGATTGCGTATCGGGATGAAACCGTTTAGCCAGCCGCCGATAGGCTTGTTTAATTTCTGCTTGCGTTGCCGTTGGGCTAACTTCTAGGATGTGGTAAGGATTCGACTCATTCATCTCTCAATTTTAAAAGATTTCAGGGCCTAAAAGAGGCGTTTTCGCTGCTTCTAGACCCTCAAATTCACTCAATTTATCCTAGTTTGAACCCGCCTGGGCTGTTACCATCAATTCGGGGTCTTGAAATAAAGGCGTACTCAGGTAGCGTTCGCCAAAACTGGGCTGAACCACCACAATTAAGCGTCCCTTATTTTCCGGTCGTTTGCCCACTTGAATCGCCGCATATAAAGCCGCCCCTGTGGAAATTCCCGACAGCAAGCCTTCCTCGCGGGCTAAACGACGCCCATAGGCGATCGCATCATCATCCGAAACCGTAATCACTTCATCAATAATGTCCGTATTCAGGACTTCCGGCACAAAACCCGCCCCAATCCCTTGAATTTTATGGGGGCCCGGATTTCCACCCGATAACACGGGACTATTAACGGGTTCAACTGCGATCGCCTTAAACTCCGGTTTGCGCGACTTTAGAACCTCTGCCACCCCTGTAATCGTACCGCCCGTTCCCACTCCAGAAATCAGAAAATCCACTTCTCCATCCGTATCATCCCAAATTTCCTGGGCCGTTGTTTCCCGGTGAATGTCTGGGTTCGCAGGGTTGCGGAACTGTTGCAAAATATAAGCATCCGGCGTATTGGCCAGCAAATCCAACGCCCGACGAATGCAACCATTCATCCCTTCAATACCAGGGGTTAAGACTAATTCTGCCCCATAGGCCCGTAACATCGCCCGTCGTTCGGAACTCATGGTATCGGGCATCAGCAAGACCAAACGATAGCCCCTAGCGGCTGCTACCATCGCCAGTGCAATTCCGGTATTCCCAGAAGTCGGTTCAATTAAGGTAGTTTTACCGGGGGTAATCAGGCCCTCTCGTTCGGCCGCATTAATCATATTCACCCCAATCCGATCCTTCACCGAAGCAGCCGGGTTCATGCTTTCTAGCTTCATGACAATTCTTGCCACGCAGCCTTCCGCCTGGGGAATGCGGTTCAGTTGCACTAAAGGGGTATGACCGACTAACTCCGTAACATCGTTAGCAATTTTCATGATCGCAAATTGAAAATAGAGGGTTGTCAATTGAGCAGTTCTAGACTGAGATTTACGGTAAATTCAGCTAGATGTAATACATAATGTCTAAGCGCTGCAAGGATTCGCGTTTTTCTGCTAAATCTTGTAAGGTATACCTTTGCAACACATCTTCAGCGGCTTGGCGCGCTTCGTGCCAAATCTCTTCAATCAGGTTGCTTGACAGGGATTTCAACGTTGAGTTTTCTTTGGCCGCTTTGGCTTCCAACCCTTCCAAACAGTTAACCACTTCTAGGATGGTAATTTTCCACGGTTCGCGAGCTAATAAATAGCCGCCTTTTGCGCCGCGCTGACTCCGCACTAAACCCGCCCGCCGGATGGTGGCCAGGAGTTGTTCTAGATAGCGGTCAGGAATATTTTGTTGAGCCGCAATTTGCCGAATTTGCAATGGCTCTCCACTGCTGTAATGCGCGGCTAATTCTAAAAGGGCAAGAATTGCGTATTCGCTTTTGCAGGAAAGTTCCACAGGTCAAACCTAAAAAAGAGGTGCAACGCCGATATCTGGATAAAAGAGCGATCGCGCTTCCTCCAGTTTGGTATCGTTTGCATCTTCTTAGTATACCCCGGTTCTCCACTGGAGTTTGATGGTTTTACCAGAGAAAACAAAAAAACCTCACGAAATGTGAGGTTTTGCAGATTCAGCTCTGGTTTTTACCAGAAAGAGATAGACAATGCGATCGCCTCAACCTAGAAGCTGAAGGTGGTCCGCAGAGTTCCGACATAAATATTGTCGTTTCTGTCGTTGTGTTCGGGGTTGAACAGCACAATTACGCCAGGAGTAATCGAGATATTGTTGGAAACGCGGAAGCGATAGAAGCCTTCCAGGTGATATCCCGTATCGCGGTCTCTGTTGGGGCCGCTGGTGGCTTTCGGAGGCATCCCAAACACAACGCCGCCCAGGTTGCCGCGAGCGCCCAAATCGGGGAAGAGGACAGAACCCGCCCAAGTCCAGACATCAGCACTGCGGCTGCCGCCTGTTTCGCGTTCTGCATCAAACCAACCCCCCCAGCCGCCGAGAACGAGGCGACGACCCAGGTTAATTTGACCTTCAACGCCGTAGACGTTAGCAGAAGTCGCCACTGCACCAAAAGGACGAATGGCATTGATGCTACCCGTGCTACCCGTCAGGTTGACATCTTCACCCGGCATATAAGCGCGAGCGTAGCTTAAGCCAATCCCAAAGGTATTTCCGGTGTAGCTGAGTTGAGCGCGAGCCTGATAAGCGCCGTTAAACAAGCCATCTTTCGGTAAGGGGCTATTGCCATCATCCGTCAGGTAAGAAACAGCCAGGTTCAACCGAGGGCTAAAGTTGATGGACAAACCTCCACCAATCCCATCAGGCATACGGAACACTGGGTTGCGCTGACCGAAGCGGGAGATAGAACCTTGACCGCCACTGTTGAGCAAGGTGGGGAAAGTCGGCGCAACATCATCCGCCGATAAACCTGTGGTGCCAATCCAGCCCGTAATCGCGTTACCAATCGGGAAGCGATAGGTTAAAACATCCAACTCAAAATCATTACCAGTGTTGGTGTCAAAACCGAGGCGAGCCATGTTGGTGCCCGTTGCACCTGTGAAGGAGATATGATTACCCGCTTGCAAACGAGTTCTCAGGCGGTCTCTGCCGGTGAAGCTGGTGTCAAAGTTGAGGCGAGCGCGTCCAGCCAAAACCACGTTGTCATCAATATCGACGTTTTGGTTGGCTTTTTCATCCCCAAAAGCACCGCTTAAGCCAAAAATGACTTCCCCTCTCAACTTGGTGGTGGTGGAGAATTGGTTGGCTTCAAGTTCGGCAGTCCGAGCTTCAAGAGCATCTACGCGACCGCGTAAGGTTGCCAGTTCAGCCGCAAATTCTTCTTGCAGGCGTTGCAGCACTAACAAATCTTCGCGAGTCAGAATATTTTGGGTTGCCGCCGCAATCAATTCGTTGATCCGGTCTAAGCAAGCGTTTAAACCTGCTGCAAACTCAAAACGGGTTAAAGCTCGGTTGCCTCGGTAGGTGCCATCGGGATAACCCGCAATACAACCATAGCGCTCAACCAAAGATTGCAGAGCTTGGAAAGCCCAATCAGTGGGTTGAACGTCGCGCAACTGAGAAATAGAGGTGACTTGACCCATTGAGTCAAGACCAACCACGGGTTCGCTGTAACGCTCAATTTGGTCAAGATTCGCGTTCGGAGCGGCTTGAGCAACCGTCAGGGGTGCAGCTAAGATTTCCTGTACGAGGTTAGCGTCTGTAGTGTCAGCCTGAACGGGAGCGACGAGATCGGCTGCGGCGATCGCAGGAATCGCTTCAGCAGCAACGTCTAAATTCTGAGTTTCCGGAGTAAAAGAAAAAGTACCGGATTCCAGCGATGTTGCGCTGGCATTTGCGCTGGCGGCTCCTAAAAGCGCCATACCCAGAAATGCTGGGGTTACTAATAACGACTTAAACAAAAGTTTTGACTTCATCTCACTCTGTCCTCACACCTTACAGACCATATTATGATCCAACATGGATTTTACCATCTTAGGCTGAAAATTCCCTGTTGGGTAGAATACATCTATCATCTTGTTCAGAGTTTGATCTGAGCTTTACCTAATGTACAATCTTGCGACTTTTTCTTGAGCTTTATCCTACTATAAACTCATTGAAAGCAGAAAGGAAATCTTGCGATTTCGCTCTCTGCTTTTGAGTTGTTTAGCGCCTAACTCTTGTTCGTTTCTTCTAATAAATTAGAAGGTGAACGTTGTTCTCAAGGTGCCAATAAAGATATCGTCCTCGTTGAAATTGCCTTGAGCGGCATTTCTCAACCAGATTACCCCTGGCGTCACCGAGATATTGTCAGACACTTTGAACTTGTAGAAACCTTCAATGTGTAGAGGTAACTCATTGTTGACTCTACCTAAGCGGTTCACGCCACCCAGATAAGGAGGAACGCCCGCGACAATTCCTAGAAGGTTGCCGCGTCTGCCAAAGTCAGGGAAAGCTAAGTTGATTGCATAGTTCCAAACTTGACCGTCAGCACCACCCGTTAGACCGAGAGTGTCTAGATCGAGAAGGCGGACGTGCGTGTAGCCAAACCAGCCCGAAATCGCAAAGCGAGGGCTAAATTGGAAGGATGCTTGGGCACCGTAGGAATTGGTTACGGCAGGACCTACGTCGCTGAGCAAAGAAACGATGGGCGTACCGACAACAGCAGTACCGCCGCCGTTATCAAAGATAGCGTTGCCTTGGTTGTGGTAGCCGTGGACGTAGGTAAAGCCGACGGATACGCCGTTGGTTGGTGCAAAGGTTAACTGAGCCAGGGCAGCATAATCGCCATTAAACAAGCCTGTATCTTGACCTGGGTTATTTCCTTGATCGGCTAAGTAGCCCAAGGTTAAGTTAACGGGGCCGAGACCGACGGGGAAGCGAATGCGACCTAAGTTAATATTGGCTCCAATCCCTTGACCTCCCCCAATCCGATATAACGGACTGCGTTGACCGAGGGTAGACAGCGAACCGCTACCGCCATCAAAGTCTTCTAGGTAGGGGTTTAAGGTGGGGGTGAAGTCATCAAAGACACCCGCGTTGGCTGCAACTGCAACTTTGATGTTGTTGGTCAAGTTGAAGAAGTAAGCTAGGGTATCTAACTGAAAGTTATTATCAGTGTTGCCAACATTAAATGTTTGCAGACCTGAAGCTGGCTGGAAGCTAAAGGGAGTCGCATTACCGGCTTGCAGGCGCGTAATTAAGAGGTCTCGACCTGTGAAACTGGTGTTGAAGTTCAGGCGAACCCGACCTTGGAGGACGGTGTTATCGTCACCCGATCCCGCATAGTCACCAAAGGCATCGGTGACAGCGAAGATGGCTTCACCCGTTAGCTTGGTGGTGGTAGAGAATTGGTTGGCTTCGAGTTCGGCTGTACGAGCTTCAAGCGCGTCAACGCGACCCCGTAATGTAGCCAGTTCAGCCGCAAATTCTTCTTGCAGGCGTTGCAGCACTAACAGGTCTTCGCGGGTGAGAATGTTAGCGGTTGCTGCGGCGATCAGTTCGTTGATCCGGTCTAAGCAGGCGTTTAAACCGGCTGCAAATTCAAAACGGGTCATGGCCCGGTTGCCGCGATAGGTTCCGTCTGGATAACCTGCGATACAACCGTAGCGCTCAACCAAAGATTGTAGGGCTTGGAAAGCCCAGTCGGTGGGTTGAACGTCGCGCAACTGGGAAATGGAGGTGACTTGTCCGGCACTCCGGGTCGAACGTCCCTCATTGCCATATTGCATGAGTTGGTCTAAGGACGTTGTGTTGCTCTGCACTGGCTGAGTTTGCTGGGCCAGTAAGTTGGGAGCCGCCGGGAGTTCAACTGCTGGCGCTTCCACTTTGTCTAGAGCTTTGGTTTGTGCCCCTAGGCTTTCCACCTTTTGAGATAGGCTAGAGAAGGACTCTGGGTTGACAGAGGCTTCGCTAAAGGAAAATTCTGGAGCTGTCGTAGAAAAAGTTAGTTCTTCGCTCTCTAGAATGGCTGCGCCTGCTGTTTCTAAGCTTTGAGCAACATTTTCTTCCAGAGAGATAACGCTTTCAGAGGCGATCGCTGCGGCTGAGGCAGCAAGGGTAGCCCCTAAAATAGCGGGACTGACCGCTAAGAGGTTCCACAGGGTTTTCGTCATATGCTCGTTCTCCTCACACCTTATATAGAACGAAGGGTTGGCTCTGTTTTTCGGTAGAGCTTGGATCGCTGCGATCGACAGCTTGCAGAAACTACAAGGGCGATCGCGCTTTTTAACCTTACGCAGTATACCCGATCCATATAGCAAGCAGGTTGACTTTAAGATAAGGACTTTCCTAGGGTCGTTTGCTTGAGGATTGGTTGCCAGCGAACTCTCGCTTTTTAGAGATTTAAAGACCTCACTGCCAGAATCATAGCAAACCTATTAACCCAAGATTAACTTCTCTGTTCAATAACAGCGTAAAAAATTTCTGATATTTCAGAGGGGAACCTATAGGTTGCTGAATCCGTCTTCTAACCGATTTGGTCTAGCACTTGAGCTAGAGAAAAATCTTTTTCTGTTAGCCCGCCTGCATCGTGGGTTGTTAAGGAAAGGATAACTTTGTTATAGGAAATTTCGATATCCGGATGGTGGCCGGCTGCTTCTGCGGGTTCTACGAGTTGATTGACAAATGCGATCGCTTCCACGAAATCTTTAAACTGACGCGTCTGTTGCAGTTGGCGATCGCTAACGCTCCAACCGGGGAGTTGGCTGGCTTTGGCTGCAATTTCTGAAGTGCTAAGTAACTGTGCCATCGCGAGATTGTCCTGAACGAGTTGATAGTCCCTTTAAAAAGCTATCCGCTCTCACTCAATCAGACAACAGTTAAGGTTGGCTGGCTTGTGTGAGAGCGGTCTAGTGGGTCTTCAAGTTGAAACCTGACTGCCGGAAGGAACTCCAAGACAGTTGCAGTCCTCGTAGAGAACGGGGTTCTCTATCGGATTTAAGCTGACATTTTTAGAGAACAGCCCCGGCGCGCAGCCGATTTAAACCAACTTGAGGACCCATGCGTTTACTACTATCTGTCATGGGCATCACCTCCTATTTCCCTAAACGGTTCTAAATTTCTGAATGTCAGAGTCTTTTGACTCCGGGCGGTTGACGCCTACGGCTACGATAACACACAAATTCAACAAAAAACATGCACTTGTCGCCGCGATCGCCAAATTTTTCCGATTGATTCGTTCAAAAGACCGAAGCGCTTAGGAATTTTGCCCGGTAGGATTGGAAAAATATCTATCGCCCAACTCCGTTCGCCGCGATCGCAGCAAGCCAAACCCATGAGTCAATGGTTGCCGAAACTCCTCAAATTCCTTCCCTTTGGGCTAGTGGCTCTAGGGATTGCCCTCGCCTTCCCCTACATCGAAACCGAACTCCAAGGTCTATACGATGCCCTAGATACCACTTGGCAATTTACCCTAAACCTAATGGCAATGGGACTGATTGCCTTAATCGTTGCGGGTTTGCTCATTCCCCTAGAAACCCTCGGCTGGTGGGCTGGGTGGTACGGCGACCCCTTAGAAACCCAACTCGATCCGGGTACCCTCGTCAAACCGTTACCCCCAGAACAGCAAGTGAGCCGCTATGTCATCTACCTAGACGG
Source organism: Desertifilum tharense IPPAS B-1220 (assembly GCF_001746915.1). NCBI lineage: Bacteria > Bacillati > Cyanobacteriota > Cyanophyceae > Desertifilales > Desertifilaceae > Desertifilum > Desertifilum tharense. The sequence goes on along the minus strand of NZ_MJGC01000132.1, from coordinate 125,113 downwards.
CATTGCCCAGAGTAAATTTCAGTACCTCCCAGAAGCCGAAAACTTTCTCACCACCCTTGAATCCGTCCTTCCAGACGACATCTTAATCGTTAAAGGCTTAATGCCCTACTCGCCCGTCAACCGACCCCTCACTGAAGAGCGTTTCCTCAGCTTTTTTTGGCGACTCGCGACGAAGTTTCAAGGATCGGAGTCCCTGGGCTTCCTGGGCTTCTTAGGCAGTTTAACCATTCAACTGCGAAATATGATCGTCGTCGCGATTTCGGCCGATCGGCGCTACGGGCCGATTTACAATCGCGGTACCGCTCAGGTGATGTATAACAGCCTGATTAACCACGGCTACGAACCCGACAGCGGCATTCCCATTACCCTCGTGGGCTATAGCGGGGGGGCGCAAATTTCCCTAGCAGCAGCCCCCTATCTCAGACAAACCTTAAAAGCGCCCATCGAAGTAATTTCCATTGCCGGGGTATTTAGCGGCAATCAGAATGCTCTTCAACTCGAACATTTCCATCATTTCGTCGGCGATAAAGATGTCCTAGAACGCCTAGGGGCCATTTTATTTCCCAAGCGCTGGGCGATCGCCTTTTTATCCTACTGGAATCGCGCCAAACGACGCGGCAAAATCTCCATTAACTCCCTAGGCGAAGTCGGACATAACGATGCAGGCGGGCCGTTTGACGACAAACAACAGCTTGCAGATGGTCGCAGCTTTCTGCAACAAACCGTTGAGGCCGTCGCCAATATTATCCTCGGTAACATCACCCCCGCCGAACCCCTCGCCGCCCATCAGCCCAGCAACTACGAACGCTATCAACAAGCCCCCTTTAACCAGCCCAGCTATTACCCCATCGAGCAAAACCTCGATCCTCAACTTTATCGACCCATTGGGACTTGGATGGGGCGTTTAATCCTACCCTCGCCCAAACGTCGCCGCCGCGCCAAAGGCGTGCTGATGGAGTTGTATTGCGCCGAACCTGCCTATCAAGAATGGGTGGGACAAAAGGTGCGGGTTCAGTTTGCACGCGATTCTGCCCGGATTAAAGACTATGTGCGAGCCGTTACCAAAGATGTTTATCTCAGCGAAGAAGCCAAATATAGCCAATCTCAAGGGGCGATCCATCCCGAACGCCTCAACCGCTGGCAGCAAGTCAATCCTTTAGAATCCTTGGCGGGTAGCAGAAAACACGATGACATGGTGGTGTTGCTGCGCGAGGTGCGGGTCAAAAGTACATCGCCGCTGACCTTAGAGATTGCCCGAGATCCGATCCAGATCGCAGGACGATTTTATGCCCTCGTGCAAATTCTGCATCCTGTGGGCGATCGCGGCGAACTCTTCTGTGTGGTTCATTTTAATCGCCAATCTCGCCAATTTGACGGCCCCAAAGAATTCGTGCGCTTTCCAGAAGTGATTGCCAACCGCGAGGGAATCTACCCATCGACAATGCAAGACATTGAGCGATCGCCCCAGAATCCAATGGGATGGTACATCTACGGGGCGCAAGATAGCTCTGGAACCTTTGTGGTTAGCGCGATCGCCCCTCGTTCTCTGTTCCGGCTGCAACCCGATCGGATCGTCAGCGGGGAAAGCGCCTGTCGGGAGTATCTGACCCATCAAACTTGGGCATCACTCGAAAAAGGCACCAGTAATTCAGTGCTGCTGTGTCCTTATCCCTCCCGCTACGCTCAAAGCGATCGCCCCCAGTTGCAAGAACTGCCCAAAATTGCCCAACACGAAGTCTTGCGAGAAGCCGTTCGCACCTCCACCGTCAGCAATCTCAACGTCCCCGCCTCCACCTTAATCAACCAGTGGCAGCAAGGCGATCGCGCTTTAGTCTTGCACGTCTATGGCGGCATCGGCGGTCAAAAACGCGAATCTGCGGCAAAAACCCCGATCTTCTTCGGTCATTTTGCCTACGGCGTTGCCCAAGTGGTTTGGGAACCCTTAGCCGAAGAACTGCGCTTTGAAATCGATTATCTGCAAGTGTATACCCACAACGTTGATGGGATTATTGCCGGAACCTTGGCTTGGAATCGTTTTATTGGCGATCGCCAATGGGGTTGGCTGGGAACGCGTCCTGTCTGCGATGTGTTGGTGAAACTCGATGCTTTTACCGACGCCTATCAAGTGGGTGACATTGCGCGATCGCCCCTCGATATTTTCCTCGACCAACTTGAAGTCATGACCGCCCGTTACCGCATTGGTGACGGTACCGGAGGCACCTACGTCGGCCCGGCGCATAACTGCGCCCAAGACTCCAATCAAGCCCTATACGCCGCCATTCGCCAAATTCAAAAAGGCATTGACAACTATCCCGAAATTGCCCAAAAAATTCGCCAAGACCCCCAACAAGGCGAGCGATTTGAGCAACTGGTCGCGTTAGGAAAGGCCATTAAACGCGAACTTCTCCCCTTTGGGGCCGCCCGCGCCGACTGGCGAGAAAATTCTAGTCAACTGGGAATTAGCCCAGAAGAAGATGCCATTTCTAGCCTGTTAGTGGGATTAATGAGTTGGCGGAGTTTATTTCCCCGCAAAGCTAGCGAAACCGTGGCCAAAGAATTCCTCTATCAAGGAGCCTTAATTTGGGTACTGCGAACGAACCAAGTTGGCGGCTACGATCCAGACATTGAACCTCTTGCTCCTACACCCATCGGTTAATTTTCTGACGGATTGCTATGGCAAACACAATTGCTTTAATTGCTCATGACTCGAAAAAAGACGAAATCGTTGATTTCGTTAAAGCCCATGCTCCCCTTCTAGGGCGCTATCTGTTAATCGCCACAGGCACCACGGGAGAACGCCTCCAAGCTGAAACCGGCTTAAAGATCGAACGCTTGCTTTCAGGTCCTTTAGGGGGAGATGCTCAAATTGCCGCCCGCGTCGCTGTCGGGGAAGTTGCGGCGGTTATCTTTTTAGTCGATCCGCTTTATGCCCAACCGCACGAACCGGATATTCAAGCCTTACTGCGGATTTGCAACGTGCATAACGTCCCTTTGGCGACGAATTTAGCCACCGCAGAAGCGATCGCCACCCGGTTAGCAAAAACCCTAGTCGCTCACCTCATCTTTAACCCAGTCTCCGGTCAAGGCAATTCCACAGAAGACTTAAACTTAATCCGTCAACTCCTCGAACCCCATCTAGATTTATTCATCCATCAGACAACGCCCAATACAGAACCGCAGGACTTGGCAAAACAAGCCTTAGCAGCCGATGCCGATCTGGTGATTGCCTCTGGAGGAGATGGGACTGTATCGGCGGTTGCCGGGGCGCTGATCGGCACAGGCGTTCCTTTAGGGATTATTCCCAGAGGAACGGCGAATGCTTTTGCAATTACCCTAGGACTGCCTCGGTTTATGCCCATTCGCAATGCCTGTCAGACGATTCTGGGCGGACACACGCGCACCATTGACGCCGCTCAGTGTAACGGGATGCCGATGGTGTTACTGGCAGGGATGGGTTATGAAGCCGTCGCGGTTGAATTGGCTAATCGGGAATTTAAAGACCAGTGGGGAGCGTTTGGTTATTTTGTAGCGGGCTGGCAAGCCATTGATGAGGGCGAGCTATTTGATACAGAAATTTCCCTTGGGGGGGATGTGTATGATTTTCAGGCTCATGCCATTACGATCGCCAATGCCGCACCTCCCACTTCTGTACTCGCACAGGGGGCAGGGGAGGTGATTTTTGATGATGGTTTATTGGATGTCACGATCGCCACGGCTCAAACGAAGTTGCAGGGCGTCACCACCATGTTAAAGATGTTTGGAGCGGCTTTAACGCGCACGAACGTTGAGCAGCAAAATGTGGTTCATTTTCGCGCCAAACATATCAAAGTGACGGCAACGCCTCCGCAAAAGGTGGTGGTGGATGGCGAAGTGATCGGCACAACCGCAATGGAGGTGGAATGTATCCCTAGGGGGCTGACGGTGGTGGTGCCGCAAGCCCAACGCCCGGATGCAAACAAGCCGCTAGAAACCTAGGTTTTCGGGATACCTTGAACGGTGAGTACCGAACAGGGGGCATGATGCAACACGTAGTTGCTGACACTGCCCAGGAAGAGTTCGGTTAAGCCAGCTCTGCCGCGTCGCCCAATGACGATTAAGTCCGCTTTCCAGGTTCGGGCTAGGGTACAAATGGTCTGTCCGGGGTTGCCTAGCGCTTGGCTGAATTCTGTGGCAATTCCGGCGGTGGTGGCTTGGGCGGTGAGTGCGTTTAGGAGGGTTAAGCCGTCTTTTTCTAAGGCTTCCCATTGTTGAAAGTGCGCTTTGATCGCTTCGGATTTGAGGGGCGTGTAAACGCTGTCAATGGGAAAGATGGCGTTGGGATAACTTTCTTCCATCGGCGAGAGGACATGGACGAGCATGAGCTGTCCGGATAAGGCTTGGGCGAGGGCGATCGCTTCTTTAAAGGCCTGTTGGCTGGTTTCTGAGCGATCGACGGCAACAATGATTCTGTTCATAGCAGCACCTCAAGAATGTCTCTAGGTGTGAAGCGAACGCCATAATAGAAGGGAAGCAGTCTGAGTAAGCTTTATGATTATTTTTACTCCTGTTGCAATTCGTCTAGTGGCGGCAAGCGTGCTGTTTGGTCTGGCTGTGGCATTTGGGGTGAGGGTTTCGCCTAGCTCGGCTCAGTTTAGACGCGATCGCCCTGATTTTTTTGAGCGCGGCCAAGAACAGCTACAGCAGGAAATTGACCGCTTGCAAACTCAGCCGATAGACCCTGCTAATGGCGTTTTATCGGTGGAAGCGGGTGCCGTACAATGGCAGCCTACGCTTCTAGAGGAGGCGGGTATCTCGATCTTACTGCCTGCTGGGGAACAGAGCCAGCAACGGCAAACCTTAGAAACAATTCAAGGGGCCATCGAGTTTCAACTGTTGAGCGTCCAAGCGGGGAATTCGCGCTATCTTACGGGTTATGCCTTAAATCTATCGCCGACTCAGGTTCAAGACCCTGCCCAATTATTGGCGGCGGCGGGTGCGGCGATCGAGAGCGATCCGGCGGTGACTCTGAGGAGCGATCGCGCGATCGCGTTAGGAACTTATCCCGGTCGAGAGTTATTCTTAACCAGCCGAAATCGCCAGCTCGTCGTGCGGCTCTATGTGGTGGGGCAACGGATGTATCTGTTGAGCGCAACTCAACCCCTAGACACTCCCTCGTTAAGCGCAACCACGGTGCAGTTTTTCGAGTCGTTTGAGTTGCTTAATTAATTTTTTGAGGGGATTTGCTTTTTCCTAAAAGCCCGTGCTAGGATAGCAAAGCCACGGACGTATAGCTCAGTTGGTTAGAGCGCTACGTTGACATCGTAGAGGTCACTGGTTCGAGTCCAGTTACGTCCATTTTTATCGCCAAACGAATACCAGTCAAGCTGCTAACAGAAGGGATTGCTCCTACGGGGTTATCGTTGGATACTAAGCTCAGACTCCCCGCTCGCGGGAGATTTGGTTTGCCTTTGAGTCGGTTTCTGAGGCAATTGGTAATATTGATTTCATGCAAGTGAGGTTAAGTTGAACGCATCACCGGAGCAACACCCAACCGCAGCACCGCAAACCTGGAGTCAGCGATTTGAAACAGCACTTCATCCAGCGATCGCGCGATTTAATGCCAGCATTAGCTTCGATATTGAATTAATTGAATACGATCTTAGCGGCTCGGTCGCCCATGCCAAAATGTTAGGTCACACGGGCATTATCTCTGCGGAGGAAACCGAACAATTGGTCAGCGGTTTAGAGCGCATTCGCTCTGAATATCGCCAAGGCTTATTTAAACCGGGAACCGATGCGGAAGATATCCATTTTGCGGTAGAACGGCGACTGACGCAAATTGCGGGCGATGTGGGTAAGAAATTGCACACGGCGCGATCGCGCAACGATCAAGTCGGTACGGATACGCGGCTGTATCTGCGCGATCGCGTTCAGCAAATTCGCGAGCAGTTACGCCAATACCAGCAAACTTTACTGACCCTAGCACAAGCTAACCAGGATACCCTGATTCCGGGTTATACGCACCTCCAACGCGCTCAACCGCTGTGTTTGGCTCATCACCTGCTCGCCTATTTTGAAATGGCACAGCGCGACTGGGAACGCCTAGGGGAAGTCTATCAACGGGTGAATATCTCTCCCTTGGGGTGCGGTGCGTTAGCGGGAACCCCTTTCCCGATCGATCGCCATTACACGGCTGAATTACTGGGATTTGATGAGGTTTATCGCAACAGCTTGGATGGGGTGAGCGATCGCGATTTTGCTATCGAGTTTCTGTGTAGCGCCAGTCTAATCTTAGTCCACCTTTCGCGCATGTCTGAGGAGATTATTCTGTGGGCTTCAGAAGAGTTTGGCTTTATTACGCTTAAAGATAGCTGCTCGACTGGCTCTAGCATTATGCCCCAAAAGAAGAACCCCGACGTTCCTGAGCTGGTACGCGGTAAAACTGGACGGGTATTCGGTCATTTGCAAGCCATGCTGGTGTTAATGAAGGGGTTGCCGCTGGCCTACAATAAAGACTTGCAAGAAGATAAAGAAGCGCTATTTGATGCGGTGAAAACGGTCAAAGGTTGTCTAGAAGCCATGACCATTCTCTTAGCCGAAGGGATTGAGTTCCGCAAGCCTCGCCTAGAAGCTGCCGTCGCCTCTGACTTTTCTAATGCTACCGATGTTGCCGATTATCTAGCCACCAAGGGCGTGCCGTTCCGGGAAGCCTATAATTTGGTTGGAAAGGTGGTGAAAACCTGCCTGAGTGCCGATAAGTTGTTAAAAGACTTGAGCCTGGAAGAGTGGAAAGCGATCCATCCTGCCTTTGAATCGGATATTTATCAGGCGATCGCACCTCGACAGGTAGTGGCGGCGCGCAACAGCTACGGCGGAACCGGATTTGAGCAGGTTAAACGCGCGATCGCTCAAGCACAAGAGCGGCTGAATTCATCCGATTAAAATTAAAAAAACTCAGCTCGCTTGAGGCGAGCAGTTTCCCACTCTGCTTGACTGAGCAGCCGGAAGCGGAATTGCTAATTAAGCAGAGAGGAAACAATTTAAAGTGAGTGCCGATCGCTAGCAAAGATTTTAAGTTCTCAGTTGCCGATCGGGAGACTCAACCCCGACTTGCCAGATACTAGATAGCAAATACTTCGCCAATGGCTAGTAAAACTCGGAAAGGGTAAGCCTGTCGCCTTAAAGAAGTTGCAAACGCTTTAAGACTCAGACGTTGTCATTTCCTCTCCTTCTTCCTCTGACTCTGTTGGTTTCACATATCGCCGCCTGGTAAAGCGACTTGAACTTTTCCGTTTGCGAAACTTGCGAGCGTATGCCAGATTTCGCTGCGCCTTCTCTTTCTTGGGGTTACGGCGCTTCGCCATGTTCACCTCATTGATTCACAACAAAAACAGTGCCGAGTCCTAACCGTAGCAACACTGACGTGCAAATGTTGCCCAGTCGGAGGCACCATCTTAACATCTATTGTGGCATACTGTTCCTTTTTCCTGAGCGAAAGTTGACAATCAGCCCATGCGCTTGAGGAGAGCTTTTTTGCAATACTAATAATCTATGCTCTCTATCCTTCCTGTGGTGAAATGTCCCTGCAAGTCGGCGATTTAGCCCCCAACTTTAGCCTCTGTGATGCCCAAGCTCAGGAGGTAGAACTTGCCCAACTGAGAGGTCATTGGGTGGTTCTCTACTTTTATCCGCGCGATCTAACGCCCGGTTGTACCAAAGAGGCTTGCGGATTTCGCGATACCTACAGCCAGTATCAAGCGCGTCAATGGATTGTTTTAGGGATCAGTGCAGATGAAGCGCAAACCCATGCTAAATTTGCCACTAAGCACCAATTACCGTTTCCGCTGTTGTGCGATCGCGAAGCCCAAGTCGCTGCGGCTTACGGATGCTATGGGTTAAAAAAGTTTATGGGTAAAGAATTTATGGGGATTCATCGCACCACCTTCATCATCAATCCCGAAGGCAAAATCGCACGCATCTACCGCAAAATGAAGCCTGAACTTCATGCAGGCGAAATTCTTCAAGATTTCCCAGTTGAACCGTAATAGTCCCTTGGAGAGAAACCTGGCGTATGCGTCGGTTATGGCACATTTTTCAAACTGTTTTAGGTCTTATTTTCCGCCATCCTTTGACGGGAACCAGCATTATTTCTCGCCTTCCGGACGGTCGAATTGTTCTGGTTCGGCGACGCGACAATGGTTTATGGTCGATTCCGGGAGGACTAGTGGATTGGGGAGAAGATATCCCCACTGCGGTTCGGCGCGAATTAGCAGAAGAAACGGGCCTAGAACTGGTCAAAATTAGCCGTTTAGTGGGCGTTTATTCGGCTCCCGATCGCGATCCGAGGCTGCATTCCATTTGCGTGGTGGTTGAAGCCCAAGTCAACGGTCAAATGCAGGTGAAAGACGAGTTAGAAATTTCTGAGGTGCAAGCGTTTGAACTAACGTCGCTCCCAGATGGTAAGCTCTCTCATGACCACAACCAGCAGCTTCAAGACTATCTTAACGGTTTAACCACGCTGGCTTAGGCGGCGCTCGGTTTGGTTCGCAACTCCCCATGTTTCATCTACCCACCTAAAATCCTGATGACAATACAGCTACGCCATTCTCGAATTCGGCTGACTCAAGGGAGAATTTTTTGGCATGAAGTAGGTCAGGGGCCTGTATTAGTATTTCTTCATGGTTCTTGGACAGATAGCTCCCAGTGGTTGCCCATTCTGGAACGTTTAGGGGAAGAGTATCATTGCTGCGCGCTGGACTTGTTGGGGTTTGGCGAATCGGAAGCGGAATCGGTGCATTACTCGATTGAGCTAGAAACGGAATGTTTGGCAGAATATCTAGAGGCGTTGCGACTCTCTGAAGTTTATTTAATCGGTCATTCGATTGGCGCTTGGATTGCGGCCAATTTTGCGATTAAGTATCCCGAACGGGTTCGGGGATTGGTTTTGCTCGCACCGGAAGGGGTGGAAGCACCGGGTTTAACGCGCCGGTGGTGGAAGGAGTCGTGGTTAATGGGTAAACCGCCTGTGGGTTATTGGTTGATGCGATCGCTTCTACCCATTGCGAAATTACTGGGCAAATCTGGCGCAATTGAGGAAAATCTTAAGCTACGCCAAAAACTGATCCAATCTCCGGCGGCGTGTCAGTTACTCTTCGGGCGGCGCAAAAGCGAAATTCAAGCCGAATATTTGAATGAACGTTTGGGTTGGTTAACGTTACCGATCCTGTTGCTGCAAGCGGATCGCGATGCTTCCGAGGTGGCTCAACTCAGTCAAACCTATGGACGCTTAATCAAAAAAATGCAACTGCGATCGCTCCCTCCCGGCAGCCTGGATTGGCCGCAGGATTTTCCGGAAGCGATCGCCCAATATATCCGCGAGTTTGTCACTCAAGTGGGGGGACGCGAAACGCCTTATTGAGAAATGGGAAGTTGAGCGAGTGCAACGCTACGAATGCCCCAAAAGATCAGGTGCGGATCGGGCTGGACAATGGCCGCAACTTCCGGCGCTTTGGCTTGCAGGTAATTGAGCAGCGAGGTGCTATCCCCTCCCGTCATGGCGATCGCGCTGTCGGGAAATTTGGTCCGCCAAGCTCCAATAAAGTCTTGAATGCCCGCCACCATTGTATACACAATCCCGCTTTCTACGGCATCGGCAGTATTGAGCGCCCAGCGGGGCGGTAGCGTCGAATCCGAGCGGGCTTCCACAATCGGTAAGGCGGCGGTATGTTCGACTAAAGCGTGCAATTGCAGCCCTAAGCCCGGTAAAATCGCGCCCCCGACTAAATGGCGATCGCCATCCGCCCCCGTGAGCGTTAAAGCAGTTCCAGCATCAAGCACTAGAACCGGCCATCCCAACTGGTTGCCCGCCCCTAAAATCGCTAAAGCGCGATCGATACCCAAGGTGGGATATAGTCCTTTGAGCGGCAGCCGATCCGGGGTAACGATCGTGGTAGCGGGGTAAGTTTGCCAAATTGAAGTTTGTGCCGGAACGACGGAAGCAAGATATAAGGGAATGGGCCCCGCCTTAGCGGCCTGACGCACCCATTCGCGGACATTCAGGGGAAAAATTGCCTCTGGCCAATCGCCTTGGGCCCATTGTTGAATCAGTCGTTCAATTGCCGTCACCGGAACTTGGTCAATCTCCCAGGCTTCCCGCAGGGTTTTTCCTGAAAATAAGGCCCAGTGGAGTCGTGAATTCCCAATCATGAGTGCTAACCAAGTTGGGTCAACCGTTTGGGGATGAATTACATTAGTCACAAATGTTCGTTACTCACTGTGGGGATTGCAACAAAGGTGGTCTGAACTCCTGAAGTTAGCATACCCTAGAGAAAGCCGAGGGTAGAAGGGGACTAGAACCGTTCTGCCGTCTTCTAACGGATTAGGCAAGCAGCCAGCCTCAATTTTCTAAGACCGATAGCATTCTAAGGCTTTCTGCTCTAATATTGACGACGGCTCTCCCCGGAAATTCCCACAATTCGTTAAATTAAAAGGGTTGGCCTGCGCCAACAGTTGCGATGTGAAAACGCAAGCTTGCGAGTCTGAACCCAAGATTGATAAGTATTTTTCCTGTTCTTCTGATTTGCCCATAGATGATTTTAATCATGAGTCCTCTATTAACGTTGCCTATGCCATTTACCATTGGAGCTTTTTTCCCGCTCGTTCCCCTCGACAGCCTGTTTTCCACTCAGGGCATTATGGTGCTGCTGCTGGTTGCCTATGCGGGCGCGATGTGGATGTTTCTGACTAGCGCCCCCAAGGTTCACACCATTATGGTGTCTGATTTGGATGTGGCTCGCCAATTTTATGAGGGATTGCTCAATCTGCCGGTGGCGGAGGTGCCGCTGCATTATTATTACAATTACGAGCAAACTCTGGGTACAACAGGGATTGACCCCCTGTATATGTCGGCGGGGGGGATGGGCAGTTTGGGAACCAAATCGCTCGATCGACCGGATGGGTTGTGGTATCAGTTACAGAAAAATACCCAACTTCATGTCATAAGTGGGGCAAGTCTGGGTAGGAAAGACCGTCAGCGTCATGTGTGTTTTGACCATGACTGTTTGGAGCAGGTGCTGATGCGCGTGCAACTGCGAGCCATTAAGCACAAAATTCGCCGCGACAAGCCCCTGAATTTCTTGGTGAAGGACTTGGACGGGCGGGTGATTGAAATGGCGGAGGTTGCGGATTAGTTGAGGCAGCACGCGCGATCGCACTTCGCCCGTTTGAGGGCGAAGTGCAAGCTTGCTGAAGCAACAATTGACTCAAATCGGATGTCGATTTGAGTGACTCATCGGTCTTGAGCAAGCTGAGTGCTAGAGATTATGCTACTATGGTAATTTAGTCCCTCTCTGAGCAAGCGTCAGTAAGAGGTACACGGTACAGAGGTACGCCATTGCTAATACAGGAATAATTAACGGGATATCTTTGTAGATCATAAGTTACGGCCAAGTGGAGTGAGCGGAGAGAACGAAGACGGGTGAGAATGTCAAATATCAAGGCACATGAAAACCTTAGCCATCTCGCTTCAGCTCCCAACAGAAGCCCGCGTAGCGGCTTATTTACACGCAACTAAACAGAAGTAGGGGAAGCTACTTCGTTGAGGTCAATTGTCTGTCATCACCTTGGCTTAAACACCCGCTTCAGATAACAGCAGAAGCTTGAACAATCTTAATTTCGCAGTTGGGCCGCTACGCCTTAAACAGGCTACACTCTAAAATCAGATTAATAGAGAAAGAGCCAAAACCAAGCGAGCAAAGCTCACCCAACGTCCTGCGGGACTAGCCAATCTGCTACTCTTATCCAAAGGTGGCTTGAGCCTGGGCTTCCTTGAATTTATTTGAAATCCTTATTATTTAGGATAACACAAAACTTTTCCCTTTCGGGACGATTTTCCCTGAGAGTTTTATAAATCTCAACAGGAAATTTTCAGATACTCCAGCCTTGCCTTAAAATTGAGATAAGATATGTAAAATTTCGTAACTTCTCGCCAGAGTCGGCCTATCCATGACCTCAGCGACCTCCCTATTCTATCCGGTGGAAGCAGACCTGCGTTTGCTAACGGAAAACCTGAAGCAGTTGGTGAGTGCGCGTCACCCCATTCTTTACGCCGCAGCAGAGTACCTTTTTGGCACTGAAGGCAAGCGACTCAGACCCGCCATTGTCCTGCTGTTATCGCGAGCAACCCATCCCAACCAAGAAATTACGGCATCGCATCGGCGACTGGCTGAAATTACCGAAATGATTCACACGGCCAGCTTAGTTCACGACGATGTAGTCGATGAGTCGGCGCTACGGCGGGGAATGCCCACAGTTCACAGTAGTTTTGGCAATCGCGTTGCGGTGCTAGCGGGCGATTTTTTGTTCGCGCAATCGTCCTGGTACCTGGCTAACCTAGACAATCTTGCGGTCGTGAAGCTCCTGTCTCAAGTGATTATGGATCTAGCGGAAGGGGAAATTCAACAAGGACTCAATCGGTTTGATACCCGCTTAAGCTTAGAAGCCTATTTGAAAAAGAGTTATTACAAGACCGCTTCCTTAATGGCAAACAGCGCGAAGGCAGCAGGGGTTCTCAGCGATGTCTCGCCGGAAATGAGCGATAACCTCTACCGCTACGGCCGCCATGTGGGATTAGCATTTCAAATCGTTGACGATATTCTTGATTTCACGGCTTCGACTGAGGTGTTGGGCAAACCCGCAGGTTCGGATCTCCAAAGCGGCAACTTGACAGCGCCCGTTTTATATGCTATGGAGGATAATCCGTATTTAGAAGTTTTGATTGAAAAAGAGTTTACTGAACCCGAAGATTTAGAAAAAGCGATCGCCCTGGTTAAAGATAGCCAAGGAATAGAGCGATCGCGAGAACTGGCTGCCCACCATGCCCACCAAGCCGCCGCCTGTTTAGCCGGTTTACCGCCCACAGAATCGCGGCAAACCCTCATAGACCTAACCGACTACGTTCTCAGCCGCTTGTACTAAGCTAGGTTCGGCGGAATAGAACTCCGGCGCGGTGTCGGATACATCTGTTGGAGGTGAGTTTGAATCAAAGTTTGCACCTCGCTGCGTTTCACCTCCGTGCCCGTTGCTGCCTGACCCGAAGTTTGGAAAAACACGAGGCTATCCACCCCTTCCATCGCCAAAAGTTGAAATAAAATCTTAATTGTGCCGACCGGAGTTGCCATTACCTGGGGATCTTGGCGAGAATAGGGATGGTCTGCCGCATCTTTAAGCGTGGGAAACCCATAAATTACCGTTTTTTGGCGGTTGGTTTCCCTAGTATTGCTAAGGGTTGTCATCACCCACCGCCCATCTAGCGTTTGCAGGACGTAATACTCGGAATGTTGAAGCTTTTGGGCAAGTTCTTTAAACAAAGGCGCGATCGCGGCGATCGCTTGAGGCGTCGTCCCATCTTGGGGCGCTTCTGCGATTAATTGCTGAATTTGTCGATCTAAGTCCATTGACCGCTTAGAACTGAAGGGAGCATCACCCCCAGTCTAGACCTTAATGACACCTGGTAGAGTGGGTTATGTTAAGGTCGTTGTACTTTGTTGAATCTTTCGGGGAGATCTGCCAAAGCGTGGAGGCAATCTTTGAACTTGTATTCAGGGAACTTAAACAGTCTACCCGTGCCTCAGAAGGCAACTGCGAGGTAGTCGCGCAGCGGATCGCGATGGAAGTCAGCCGAATCTGCCAAGAAAGCAAGCGCATTCAAGAATCTGGAGAAGTGACCGCTTGGGCAATCACCTTAGCTCGGCATCGCCTCAAACAATGCTTGAACTACTACAACCTCGGCAACCGCCAGGGGCGCTTAGAACTGCATAGTACCCTCAGTGCTATTATTTATCGCTACATTACCCCAGCTCAAATCCCGTCGAGCTACCAAGCTCGGCTGAACTTGATTGAAGATTTCTTACAGGGCTTTTATATTGAATCGTGGAAAGCCTTCGGGCGCGAAGCGCAACTCCCAGAAAATTATCGCCCCAAAACGATTTTGGAACTGGCCGAATACATGGCCTTTGTCGAACGCTACGCCAAGCGTCGCATCCCCTTACCCGGCCGCCGCAGCCAACAACTGATTATTCTCCGCGCCCAAACCTTCTCGCAACAACAGCCCCCAGAAACCTCCGTTGATTTAGAGAGTGCCGCAGAAGGGTCCTCCTTAGATTCCGATCAAAACTGGAGTGCCGGCCCCATCCCAGAAGTGCGAGAAGCAATGATTGCGGCGCAACCCGAACCCCCCGAAGATAGCTTGCGCCAGAACGTGGTGACAGAACTGATTAGCTATCTCGAAGAACGCCAGCAAAACGACTGCGTAGAATACTTTATTTACCGCCTCCAAGATTTGCCCGCCAACGAAATTGAAAATCTGATGAACCTCACCCCGCGCCAGCGGGACTACTTGCAGCAGCGGTTTAAGTACCACTTAATTCGATTTTCGATGGGTTCGCATTGGGAACTGGTGCATCAATGGTTAGAGGCCGATTTAGACAAAAATCTCGGCATGACGCCGCAACAATGGCAAAGCTTTCTGGGCGAACTTACCCCGCAACAGCAGAAATTACTCGAACTCAAGCAACAAAAAGTCCCAGAAAGTGCGATCGCGCAAACTTTAGGCTGTAGCACCACCCAAGTGCAAAAGCAGTGGTCTAAACTTCTAGAGACGGCTTGGGAAATTCGTAATCGTCTAGTATCCGGAATAAGTGCATCTACCGATGAATAGTGACCCAGAAGCCAAAATTAGAGATCTCCTCACTTGGCTCTTCCAAGATCCAGAGCAAGCCCTTCGTGCTGCTCAAGAAGACGTGAAGACAGCATCTCCATCCCCAACTGGGCAACCCGCAAACCCAGCCTCTTCTAATCGCGAATCTGTGCCGCCAGTTTCGGAACCCTCGGCCCCAGCCCTGGAACCCGAAGGCGAACTCGATCCTTTAGATTTAGAAGAAATCGATTGTCTCGCACCCTCCAGCAGGGGGGAAACGGAATCAGGGCAGTCTCAAGCAATGCCCCCACTGGAGGGTCAGTCACAAGAAATGGGAGAGATACCTACTGTGCAAGACCGTTTCCAGGCTCTGCTTAAACATCGATTGCAAGCCAAAATCGAATCCAACTTACCCTGTTTTCCCTGGGAAACAGAGGTTTGTGAATATTACGACGAGGCGTATGAGCCTTTAGTTGAGTCAACCGCTGCTCAACTTTGGCTGACTCAACTGAGAACGCTTAACTTACCCGTTGTGGTTCCTGAATCTGTTTTAGCGCAACTGCTCGATCGCTGTCAGGAGGTCGTGCAGTCGAATTTACGGGAAGGTGCCAAATTGGTTCAAGCCGTGGCATCCCTGTTTCCCGATCGGTTTGGGACGCTCAATCAACTGGCTGGCATGGTTTTGGTATCGCCCTTGCGCTCTGGTAGTGCAATGGCTAGCGCCGAAGCCGCTAATTTTCCACCCAGTTATGAAGCAGCATCGCCCTCGCAGCAAATGGTACTTTCTCTATTGGCTGCGCGGCAAATTATTAATGACCTGACTTTAACGGTTTCAACTTCTGGCGAACCCGTTGAGCGTCAGTGGCTCACCAGTGCAGGGCTTTTAACTTTACAAGCCGTTTGCCAGTCTGCCCAAGGCACTCAGTTATGCCTGCAAGCCGTTCTTCCCTGCGGAGGCAGCTTGCGCTTGCAGAGTTCCCAGACTCAGGCAACCGCTCAACGTTCCGATGAAGGGGCTTTGAGCGTGGCGCTATTTAACGTTGCAGTTGAGGATATTTGTGCGTTAAGCGTTCAACTTGAGGCTTGCGAGCAAATTCCCTTGCAATTTTCAGTTTGTTTAACTGATTGAGGCGTTATTGTAGAGACTAAGATTGAGTGATGAGTTTTCTCACCACTCAAAAACTTCTCTACTTTTTAAGTGTCTGTCTCATGGCCCATTTGCCTGAAACTCGCCCTCCCTCTGCTCGCTATAATCCCCTCATCAATCGCCTGCGGGAACGCCGGTCGGTTCCAGTGCCAGAAGAGTCGATTTTATTGCGAGTTTTAGTGCAAGCACTGGTGATTGTGGGCATTATTGCTACTGATTTGGCGGCTCAAACTCAGATGAGTGTTTGGGCTGTACCTTTGAGTATTGCCGGGGCAACCTGGAGTTGGTATCGTCGGCGCGATCGCAATATTCCCGCCAAGTTTCTGATCGCGATCGGAATGCTGGGGGCGCTGTTTTTATTTTTTGGCAATCTGTTCCAGCAACTCAACGATACGCGGCTAGTTTTAGCCGAATTATTGATTCTGCTGCAAGTTCTGCATAGCTTTGATTTACCTCGGCGTGCTGACTTGGGATACTCGATGGTGATCGGGATTATCCTATTGGGGGTTGCTGCCACCCTCAGCCAAACGTTAGCCTTTGCGCCATTATTACTTTTATTTTTAGGAATTGCTTTACCCGCCTTAGTTTTAGATTATCGCTCCCGTTTGGGACTCAGCAGCGATCGCACTCCAAGTCGTTCGGGAACCCGTTCGAGATGGCAGCCTTTTAAGGCCCTTCGTCCTTTAAAAACCGTCTTCTCCGCCAAGCAGTTTGCTGTTCTGTTGTTAGTGACGTTGGGATTGGGGTTGACGATTTTTGCCTCGTTACCGCGCCTTCCAGGGTATCAATTACGCACTTTACCCGTGACGATACCGGAACAGATGGCAGATCGCGAGTTTGATGAAGATAGCCGTTCTGTAAGCAATCCCGGTTATGTGCGCCAAGGACGGGGAGAACGCGATGGGACGGGAGAAGGCACGGGGGGAGATAGTCCTGAAACGGGGCCGGGTGCAATCGATCCAACGTTTTATTACGGCTTTAATACCCAGATTAATCAAAATTTGCGGGGCGCGATGACACCCACTGTCGTGTTGCGAATTCGCTCGCAGGCGGAGGGGTTCTGGCGCGTTTTGGCCTTCGACCGTTACACGGGTCAAGGGTGGGAGTTGTCTCGCGAGGACTCAGCGGTAATCGATCGACCTACCTGGTCTTATCAGTTTCATTTACCGCGCCAACCGACCTTAGCCAGACGGCGGGAAGTGGTGCAAACTTATACGGTTGTTTCCGAGTTGCCTAATATTATTCCCGCTTTGGCTCAACCGAAAGAACTCTATTTTCCAACGCGGCAGGTGTCTGTTGATACGGAAGGCGCGTTGCGATCGCCTTTAGGCTTATTAGAAGGGCTAACCTATACGGTCATTTCTGACGTTCCCTATCGCGATCGCACCCAATTGCGAGAAGCTTCTACAGAATATTCTCAGCGCATCCGCGACTATTACTTGCAGATTCCGGAAACAGTTGCCGCCGATATCCGCGAGTTTACCTTAGAAATTTTAGAAAATTCAGAACGTCCGCTGGATTCGCCCTACGAACAGGCCCTCTATTTGGCTCAATATCTCAAACAAAATTTCAGCGTTCTGCCAGAGTTACCCTTTTTTAGCGAAACAGATGACCTAGCCAGCGTGTTTCTCTTCCGCTACCGAGGCGGCTATGTCGATCATTTTTCCACCACCCTCACAGTCATGCTACGTTCGATTGGGATTCCGTCGCGTTTAGTTGTGGGGTTTGGTTCCGGGGAGTTTAACCCGTTTACAGGCTACTACATTGTTCGCAATACTGATGCCCATGCCATGACGGAAGTGTTTTTCCCGCAGTATGGCTGGTTTGCGTTTGACCCCATTCCGGGCCATGAAGTGATTCCCCCGTCGGTGGAAGATTACCAAAGCTTTACGGTATTGCGTCAGTTTTGGAATTGGGTGGCGGGTTGGCTGCCAACTCCCATGCGGAATATTATTACCCAAGTGCTGAGTGCGATCGCGCTATTCTTCGCTCGCATCTTAGGCGGGTTGTGGCGGCTTTTACTCAGCGGTTGGGTGGGGTTATTTACGGCTCTAATGCTGATCGTTGCACTTGCATTCCTGGCTTGGCTAGGGGGAACGCGGTTTTTAGCATGGCGACACCAGCGTCAGTTAGCCAAACTTCCTCCAGTCGAACGCCTCTACCAGCAGATGCTAGGAACGCTTAAGCAGCAAGGCTACCCCAAGCATCCCGCGCAGACACCTTTGGAATATGCTAGCGTCTGGCGCGATCGCCTTTCTACAGAAGTCGCCAATGCCCTTGATGGCATAACCCAAGCTTATATCCATTGGCGCTATGGCGGACGAGAAGCTAATATCGCTCAACTCAAACAACATCTGCGAACCATTGACGAAAATACTCAACCTCTCCGCCAATTCCGCCAACGCCAGCGACGTTAAGTAGAATCTCAGTTTGAGAGCCTATCAACTTATCCCCGTAGTTGCTGGACAAAGGCTTGATGTTCGCTAGAGTTTAACCCTGCTTGTAAAATTGCCAGAACCTGCGCCATCTCTCCTTGAAGTAAAGCGGGTACAGCCAGCCACAAGCCGGGAAATACCTGACTTTTAAGAATGCCACTCGGATCGGCTTCTAGAGCGACGTACTCGCCTTGCTGTAAGCTGAACCAATCTATCTGGTTTTCAAAAACTCGCCAAACCAGATATTCTTGTACCCCATTGCGCCGATACGCATTTTTCTTAGCGTGCAGATCCAGCGCCACGCTACTCGCCGCAATTTCCACCACCAACTCAGGCGCACCCTCTATATAGTCATCTTCGCTTAAACGAGCCTTGCCGCCAACCTGAGCCGGGAGCAACAAAACCCCATCCGGCTGCGGTTCGTTATCTTCATCAAGGCGGATCGTGGGTTCAATGCCTAAGCGTACCCCACGAGTCGCTGTCTTATAAGTCCACAACCAACCCATTAAATCACCGTGGGGTTCTGCATGACTTTCAAAACGGAGGGGAGATGCCCCGTAAACGACTCCTTCAACTAATTCGGCTTTGGGGATGGGGGAAGCAGCATAGCGACGTTCAAATTCATGACGCGATAGGCGATCGCCATTAGCCAAAGGAGGAGTTTGAGTCTGTGCTTTTGAGAAGCGAACCATGTAAGTACAGAGCAACACGTTACTTTGATTATGCCTTAGTCCTTTAGAGGTAAGGCATCTTTAACTTCAGGATGATGCCAAGCTCGGTGGATTCCGGCAAACTTACAGGGGTAGGTGAAATCTTACGAAAAGAATAACAATGCCAAACGAAATAACTAATAAAAATTTGCCAGAAATCGATCCCACCGAGATTGAAGATTCTAGATTAATCATTGCCGACGAGCATCGGTCTTTCTTAGAAAAGGTAATGGTCAAAAGCGGACTTGCAGATATCTATGACGCTAGAGACTTTACTGAAGTCGTGTTTCGCGTTATGCGCGACTTAATGACCACTGAAAGCGCCGATCGCGTGGCTTCTGAACTGCATGAGGAAGCGCTACCGACTAAGGAAAAGGCACTTCAGATGGAAATTGCCGAACTTTGGAAAGATACCAATCCCATCGTCGGCTTTTTAAGTCGGGTGCGTCCGCCCTGGCAAGGTCCTGGTATCTTTAAAATTGACTCCGATCGCTTCCTATTCCGGGTCGCCAATGAAGGGGGACTCCCGCGCACTGTCGATTTAGAACAGGCGGTAAAAGCTGTTTTTTCTGCTACTAAAGATGAGCTTTCCGACGAACGCATTCAGGAAATTGCAGGTTGGATGCCTGACTACGTGCGGAAGATGTGGGAAGAAGCTTAAACTCACTTTGAATTAATTGAGACTTGAAGGGAGCCTAGCGCTCCCTTCTGCATTTTTAAAGTTTATTCCTGACAGACGGGATTTACCGCAGCAAGCTGACTTTGGCGTTGCCGATCGATGGTCTGTAATTGCTCAAGCAAGGCATCAACTTCAGCCTGGAGATTGAGAAACTTTGCTTGTTGCTCTGCATGATACACCGATTTTGTTAAAGAAGAGGAGCGCTGAGGATTAGCCGATACTTGAGGGGTAGGGACCAACAGCGCTGGCATATCTGTTGCGGTTTGCAGACTTGCAGGTTTGGTTAATTTTACAGGAGTAATAGTCATTTATGCCTACTCACACCACTTAACAATACTAAACTACACCACGACTAGGATTGTAGCCCGTGTGACGCTTTACGAACTGGCAATTCAAGAGATTGAGCTTACGGATGACATTTAATCCTTTAATCTGGCATGGTAAACGCAGACAAGCGCGAGCTTCTCTTTAAACTGTCGCAATCATGCTATTTCATCGCTTTGTCCGGTTTTTGCGTCATCTAAATTGGGCTACCCTCCGAGAAGTTATAGACTCCACCCTCAGCCAAAGGTTGCCTGGATTAGCAGCAGAAATGGCTTACAATGCCTTGCTAGCGCTATTTCCGGCTCTGATGACGGTCATTTCAGCGATTGGGCTTTCCCAGTCCTTGCAGGCAACGCTCTTTAATCAAGCGCGTTTATTGGGTTCGCTCGCTCCTGACGAAGTGCGATCGCTCATCGGTCAACTGATCGCCGATATTACCACCCGACCCAACCGCCAACTGTTCTCCTTAAGTATTATTGCCGCCCTGTGGATTTTTTCGGGAGCCGTCAGCGCCGCAATGGCCGCCCTCGATCTGATCCACCGAACCCCCAAAAATCAGACGCGTCCCTTTTGGCAATCTAAACTCGTCTCGCTGGGTTTAACCATCGGCACCATTTTACTGTTAGCGATCGCCTCTTTTCTCGTCTTCATCAGCGACTGGTTAGTCCGCCTGATTGCCAATCAAAGTTGCCTGTTTGAACCCGGAAGCGAATGTCAAATTCGGGTCAGCCTTTTAAACCTATGGCAACTCGGACGATGGCCGATCGCCTTAACCATCGTCTGTGCCTCCTTCGCCTTCCTCTATCGCTTTGGGCCGAGTCGTCCCCATCCCCTCACCCCTATCCTACCCGGAGCCATCCTCGCCGCCCTTTCCTGGGCCGGTCTTTCAGGACTCTTTCGCCTGTATGTGGCCCATTTTGGCAACTACAACCGCATTTACGGCACCATCGGTACCATCATCATCTTGCAACTTTGGCTTTACCTCAGTTCCCTAGTCATGCTGATGGGGGCACAAATCAACGTAGCGATCGGCAAATCCATACAGCGCCCGCAACGCCTCCGCAAAACCCAACTTTTAGACCTAGCGCCAAGTCCGCAACCCCTGAACGATACCCGCAACAATCGAGAGCAAGATCAAAACCCAGATCGTCCAACCTGGGATAAACGTTAGCACTCCAATGCCCCGCAGTACCCAAACCAGAAACGTCACTGCCAGAATCACCCAGAACACCACCGTCGCCGGTTTAGGAGAATAACGCATCATCACAGCTACCCATCACTTCTGTCTCTCAACTCGGCACTCCCTCAACAGGACTCGCCGCCTTTACCTTTCTTCTACCTTTTTGGGTCAAATCTTTACGCAAAAATCATGTAATTTCACGGGGACGCGATTAAGGTAATCCGTAAAGGGAATACTACATTTAACCCACTCCGGTTAAATTTTAACAACATGACCGCTTATACTTCACTGGACTATAAAAACATTAAACCCGCTACCATCTGGGCGCAAGCTCATTGCCATCCGCTCATGCACGGTGAAATTCTCGTTACACAGAGACCCCATCAAAATTGGGGAGGGGCAGCCGCCACTGCCCAAATGTATCTTCCCCTGTCTCGGCAAACCTGCTGGCAACACCTAAGCGACTATCCGCGCTGGGTGCAATATTGCCCAGACCTAACGCGATCCGAAATTCTCACCCCACCCACTCCAGGCAAACCGGGCTGTAAGCGTCTCTACCAAGTGGGAAGTAAAAACTTTATCTTATTTTCTACCCAGGTGGAAATTTATCTGCAAGTTTTTGAAATCTCGCAGCAGCAAATTCAGTTTCGCCTAGAAAAAGGGTCGTTTGTTGACTTTTCTGCGGATTTACTGTTACAAGACCATCGCGACGGTACCCTTCTGAGTTACTCCGTTGCGGCTACCCCCAATTTTCCGATTCCGGGAATGTTTATCCAACAAGCGCTACAGCTAGAGTTACCCGCAAATCTGCGTCAGATGCGGCAAGTTTTATTAAATGCGGAGTCCGCCAGTTTCCAGGTATGATCGATAGCCTGTGAATGGAATTGCTGGAATTACGTTCACCAACCTCGCCCTGAAAGGGACGAGGATTGACCGAACCAATTCGGACAACGTAAGCGGTGAATACCACATTGAGGCATAGCTTGGTACGCACTTTCGGGTACTTCCCTAGCTCGGACTATCTGCAAGCCTGGTTGGTCAGGCGTTGGGTAAAGCCAAGACATCTTAGCTGTGTTGTGGGAAGGGCTTAAACGGGTTTGCTGGTTCCTGGGATTATATCCACTTAAAAACCAGCACTTAATGTAAAGCCGTCATTGAATGACGGGGTTTCTACCCATTTTTCTGATGACTCATAACTACCGCATTACCTTGCTTCCTGGTGATGGGATTGGCCCTGAAATTATGACCGTTGCGGTGGAGGTTCTCAAAGCCGTTGGTCAGCAGTGCAATCTTCAGTTTGATTTTCAAGAAGCCTTGATTGGTGGGGCGGCGATTGATGCCACGGGCAGCCCCCTACCGGAGGAAACGCTTTTAAAATGCCGCAATAGCGAGGCGGTGCTTTTGGCGGCGATTGGCGGCTATAAATGGGATAGTCTGCCCCGCCCGCAACGCCCGGAAACTGGACTGTTAGGGCTGCGGGCAGGTTTGGAACTGTTTGCTAACCTGCGCCCTGCCAAAATTTTACCCCAACTGATTGATGCTTCTAGCTTGAAGCGCGAGGTGGTGGAAGGGGTCGATATTATGGTGGTGCGCGAACTCACAGGCGGCGTTTATTTCGGTCAGCCCAAGGGCATTTTTACCACGGAAACGGGAGAAAAGCGGGGCGTAAATACGATGGCTTACACGGAGTCGGAAATTGACCGGATTGGCAGAGTCGCATTTGAAACGGCCCAGAAGCGTCAAGGACGGCTGTGTTCGGTAGATAAGGCGAATGTTTTGGAGGTGTCGCAATTGTGGCGCGATCGCATTTCTGCCCTCGCCTCAGAATACCCCGATATTGAACTCTCTCACCTCTACGTAGATAACGCGGCGATGCAACTTGTCCGCGCTCCCAAACAATTCGATACGATTGTGACGGGCAACCTGTTCGGCGATATTCTTTCTGATGCTGCCGCAATGCTCACGGGTAGTATTGGGATGCTGCCTTCTGCCAGTTTAGGCGCGTCTGGGCCAGGTGTATTTGAACCCGTTCACGGTTCCGCCCCCGATATTGCGGGCCAAGATAAAGCTAACCCCCTCGCCCAAGTTCTCAGCGCGGCGATGATGTTGCGTTACGGGCTGAACGAACCGGAAGCGGCCGATAAAATTGAGCAAGCGGTCTTACAAGTTTTAGATTCCGGTTATCGGACAGGCGATATTATGTCTGAGGGAATGAAGCCTGTTGGCTGTCAGGCAATGGGCGAGGCGTTATTGCAAGCGCTGTAAGTTCCCGCTACTGTCCTACAAGCCGGAGAAGTCATTTTGGGGGTTGAATTACGCAGTTACGTCTATCTCGATAACTTACAAGCCCAACACGCGGCTTACATCGGCACTGTAGCGCTAGGCTTTTTACCTTTACCGGGGGATGCTTCGCTGTGGATTGAAATTTCCCCCGGTATTGAGATTAATCGGATTACAGATGTGGCTCTAAAGGCGGCTGTGGTGCGTCCTGGGGTGCAGTTTGTCGAACGCTTGTATGGTCTATTGGAAATTCATTCCACGCGCCAGGGGGAGACGCGGGCGGCAGGAAAAGCGATCTTAGATGCGCTAGGTGCAAGCGTGAATGATTGCTTGAAGCCTCGCGTGGTGTCTAGCCAAATTATCCGCAATATTGACGCTCACCAGGCACAACTGATTAACCGCACCCGTCGCGGGCAGTTATTGTTAGCCGGACAGTCGCTTTATGTGTTGGAGGTGCAACCCGCAGCCTATGCGGCGTTGGCCGCTAATGAGGCGGAAAAGGCGGCTTTGATTAATATCTTGCAGGTGCAGGCGGTGGGGAGTTTTGGGCGGTTGTATTTGGGAGGAGAGGAACGCGATATTTTAGCGGGTTCTAGCGCGGCGCTGGCTGCGATTGAAAACGTAACTGGGCGAGAACATCCTGGGGGCGATCGCCAAGAGTAGTATTGAAGTTATGAACCGAGATCCAATCACCTTACTCAAACTCGGCGTTATCTGTTGGGCCGAATGGCGACAGGAAAATGCTGTGGCTTCCCCCGATTTAAGCGAACTGAACTTACAAGGCTTCGATCTAGAGGGGGGAGATTTCTCTCAAGTCAATTTCAGCAAAGCCAATCTTGCGGAAGCTAACCTACAGACAGCCAATCTTCAGGCCGCTAACCTGAGTTTAGCGAACCTTCAAGCGGCCAACCTCAATCGGGCGGTGCTATTGGATGCCAATTTAGTCGGGGCTAATCTCAAAGAGGCGGTGCTGAAACAAGCCGATTTGCGAAACGCGAATTTAGTGGGAACTAGCCTGAGAGGAACCCATTTACAAGAGGGGGAATTGGCTAACGCGAATCTCGTGGGTGCAGATTTATTGGCGGCGAACCTGCGGCGGGCCAATCTTTCTGAGACGAATCTAGAAAGCGCTAATCTGCACGCTGCCTTACTGATTGAGGCGTATCTTTATCGGGTAAATTTTCATAAGGCGAATTTAAGTAAAACGCACCTGAATGGCGCTTACCTAGTGAGAGCAAATTTGAGCCAAGCTACGCTGTACGGAACAGATTTCCGATGGTCTAATTTGAGTCAGGTCAATTTGCAAGGGGCTGATTTAGCTCAAGCTAATTTAAGAGGAGCCAATCTCCGGGGCGCGAATTTGGAGAATGCTAATTTGGAAGGGGCTATCCTACCGGATGGCACGATTCACCCTTAGTCTCAAGAGAGTTAGAGCGTGAGCGAACAACCTTCTTCGATGATTCCGATTTTTGTCTACGGTCGCCAACAATGCGGTTGGACAGTTAAGTTGATGCGAGAACTGACTCAGCAGAATGTCCCGTTTATCTTCCGGGATATTGACGATCGCGCTTTGCGAGCTGAGTTGCAGCAGGTTCTCGCCAAGGGCGGAATTACAGGGCGCTATCCCCTGCCTTTAGTCTATGCTCGCTCTCAGGTGATGCTGCGACCTTCAATTGAGCAAGTTCAGGCAAAGCTCTAGCCTCAAGTTATCCCGCACCGATGCGTTCTCGGCTAACCGTTCGCCTGAAGCCTCTCGTTAATTCTCAATTAATTCATCATCGGTTACGGCTGGAGCCGATTGACTTTCGAGTTTAGCTAGAACCCGCAGTTCGCTCTCGCTAAACCCATCGCGGACATCTTTGAGTTCTTCAAAGGTTTTACCGACGATCCGCGCGATCGCCCGGAGTTGCTCGTCGTTGACGGGTTTGTTGCCATTATAAATTTCTCGCAGTTCGGGGAGAGATAGCTTGTAGGAGTCGCAGAAGCGGACAAACTCCTTATCGCTGACATCGAGTTCCATTTGGCGATCGCGCAGTAAGAAAGCGATCGCCTTAGAACCATGCTTGGGTCGCTTAATCTTCTCGATATACTTTCGCATCACCTCATTCACTTGGTTGAGATCGCCGCCGGAAACGCGCAGCAAATCCAAACAAACTAACTGCATCGCCCGAAACAGCGTCTCTTTTTGTTTAATGACCTTTTCGCGATCGTTCAACGCTTTAATAATGCGATTTGCAGAGTCTTGCGAACAGAAGCCGACGGTCTTCCCTTCGTAACAGATCGGAACATACGTCTCTTCAGATTGAAGTTGCCAAGGTGAAAGCGGAGTATTCAAGATCGTCAGTCCTATGGATTAATGCACGACTTAGTAACCTAAGACTTTAGCGAGACATCAATTCTCGCTCTCCCTTTAGAATTAAAGGGTAAAGGAGATTGCGATCGCACCGATCGCCCCTTAGACTCGTCTGAATCATAGCGCGATCGCCTTGGATGGGTTGCGCGAATATTCTTTGGGCGAACGTATTTAAGTTTAACCTCCAGTTTACTGGGATTCAGCAGTCTGAGTACAGACATCACCATCGCACTAAAAAAGGGAGACTTTCAATCTCCCTTGGGTCGCTCCACCCTTTCCTGCAAGCGCAAACGGGGATGAAGACCGAACCCGAATCCTATCGTAAAATGGGCCGAATATTAATTTGGTAGTCAGTCGGATCGGTACCGTCCCCATAATCAGCCAATTGCGGATCGAGTTGACTTTGCAGAGCGGCGATCCGATCTTGAGTTCCGGGGTGAGTGCTAAGAACAGTGGGAACTCCGCCTCGACTGAGGAGTTTTTCCATAAACTCAATCATCGCCACCTGGGGATAGCCTGCTTGACCTAGGGTCACTAACCCGACGCGATCGGCCTCAAATTCGGCTTGGCGGCTGTTGGGGCGGCGCAAGGCCAATTCTACCCCTAAACCCACCAAAACGTTCCGGCTTAAGCCCGCAGCACTCGCAAGACCTTGGGCGATCGCCATTTGTCGCATCTGTTTCAGGGCGTGTTTTTCGGTAATATGACCGACTTCGTGAGCAATAACGCTCGCCAGTTGCGCTTCATTATCGGCTGCTCGAATTAACCCCGTATGCAGATACACATAACCCCCCATTGTGGCAAAGGCGTTAATGCTATCATCTTGGACGACTTGAAACGTATAGCGAAAGTCATTACCAGGGGGACGCGGACTTTCTTGGGCGATCCGCTGACCAATTTCGTCAATATACTCCACAACATCTCGGTTGCGGTAGAGTCGGACTTCGCGGTTGACGAGTTGCTGGTTAATTTGACCGCCTAGTGCAACTTCTTGGCGATCGGAAAGATTAGAAAGTTGAACGACTTGAATTCCCTGGAAAATGAGGTCAAATAAGGAAAATGCTGAACCGGGTACTGGAACAGAGACTAAAATTCCAATGGCGACGATAACGGAAATCAAGGGATAAGTCCATTGACCCAAGTATCGCTTCAACGTGGAAAAAGGCTTAATCATCATCAAAACCGTGGCTGCAAGTTTCAGGACATCTCAAAGGGCACTTCAGAGACTAGACGCACTTTGCGAAGTTGAGGTTGCTCAATTTCACATTTCTATTCAGTCCTAATGCCACCATACCAAGTGCAACGCACTCTAAACGAGATACCCGGCATTGCTTTACACAGATTTTATCAGGGGTTGCAACTCACCCCAGTGCGGCTCATTAACCTCATCCCTATCCTTAATTTTCCGATCGCGCGAGGATGATAGGCTCGATCGAGCCTAAAGCCTTGAGATGCAGCATCAATGCGTTGTGAAAAGAATTGAAAAATGTCTGAAATAGCAGACCGATCGGGGACTAACTCTAGCGGTGAGAGTTAAGTTGCAGTGAAGCCCAGAAGAAAATTGTAGCGATTGGCAAGACCAATCATCTTGTCTAAATGGTAAAAGCTTGAGCGATTCTATATTCGCCTAAGCTGACTTGAATGCTGAATTGTTCGCCAATTTCACCGCTAAACTCAAACTGGATATTCCGATTAGTGCTTTTGGCGATCGCTTCCATAACGGAGGTGCCACAATGGTCGAGCAGCATTAGTTTCAGGTTCTCCGGTAAGTAATCGCGATCGCTCCCCGAATGAATCTCCAGTAAAACATTCACCCGATCGGCTGGAGCCTGTTGCAAACCCACCAATAAAGCAATAGGTTGATTCAACGGCTCTAAGTGTAACAACTTTCCCCGCTGTACGCTGCCATGATAACGAAAATTAAATGCAAATTCGGGCGAAGGTTGTAAAATTTCTTCCACCTTTTGCCACCCCGCCTCTATCACCCCTGAGAACCAATGACTCAGGCGGATGGTTTGAGCCGGTTGAAGCGCATTAAGATAAACAATAAAACTGGAAAGACTTTCTAAGTTGTGTAAGGGAATTTCTTCACTATCGACTGTTTGCACAAAACCTACAAGAGTCGCTTCAGTTAGGCTTTCATTAAAAGCAACGCCGATAAACCCAATCCGATCTGACCAAACTTCAGGGGGGACGTAAAGCATTCTGTGGGTGGGTAGAATAGGGCGACATTCCAATTTACCCAAAGGAGGGACGCACAGATCGGCAACATCAAGTAAATGTTGCATCAAAGGATTCCAACTGTCGCTGCTTTCTAAATCGGTTTCAATTCCCAAACACTGTAAGTAAAAATTAACCGCAGAAACGGCGAGCGTATTGAGATAAACTTGTTTGATTTTTTGAGAGGTAACGTGTTGTTTACTCAGGCGCTCGGCATCTAAACATTCAGGTCTGCCCAAGGGGACAGTAAACGTTAATCTGTTTTTATGGCTTCCCATAGTGCTTTTCCGGTCGAGTCTATTTTTCATAGTTCAAACAAAAATCTTGTAGCAATGGTGTCAGTTTTCTCAGGGAACGTTGATAAAAACTACTTAAGGTTGGAATTGGAATATCAAACTCTTGAGAGACTTCTTTCCAGGTTTTCCCCTCTAATCTGAGTAGCGCGATCGCTCTTAAATTGGCATCAGCTCTATTCGTGATATGTTCGCGTTGAAAGTGACCTCCTAGATCTTCAATTAGACATTTTTTAACTAACTCAGCTAGCGACTCTGGGGGAGGATCTTCTTGGGGGATATTATCCAAATCGGATAACGTTTTTCGATGCTTGCTCTCTTTGGCTCTAGCATCCCGAATAAATCGCCTCTCCATCAAAGAATTGACCCATGCCATAACCGATCCAATCTCAGGGTTATAATTTCCGATATTTTTGCAAATATACAGAAAAAGTTCTTGTCGAGCCTCATTGTAAATGTCGTCATAGTTAAGAAATTGTTGCGATGAAGGGCGGTAAAGTCGTTTGGATTGTAAAATTGCATTTACAAGTTTAGTCAACGCAAAATACCGCTCTTGACTGCATGGCGGATGCTGTTGAGCTTCTAACGCTAACTGTTGCAACAGCGTATCTAAGCTACCGTTACCTGGAGAATTCATCTATTACTCCATCAACTCTGCTTAAAACCAAAAGACCTGAGCGGTCTTTAAGGTTAGGACAGTTAAAGATGGAGAATTGAGATGCAATCGATTCATAAACGAACTAAGCCTGCGTGAAACCAACATGAGGGGACGCCCTCTATTGCTTTCTCGGCAGAAGGTCAAGATTTTTATGTCAATTGGGCTAAATATTTAATAAATATTTACAATTGCGCTCGGTAAGATGCAAATCTCCCCCTTTTTGTAAAGTTTTGATGAACTGGGCGAAACTTGCATAAAATCTCTCTCTTACGACCGATAAAGAAATAGAGGCGGGTTCAAGTTTATTTTGTTACTTGAATTATCCGTAATTATTGCCGCATTGAGGGGTTTGACAACGTGTTCAGCACCAGCAGTCGGATCTGCGATCTCGTTCAGCAAGCACTAGCCATTGGTTTTCTGAGTCTAGAAGCTGAAAATTTTCTCAGACACCTATTATGTGCGCCTTACGATCGAGCCGATCTCAAAGCCTTTCTGCAATTACAAGAAGCAGTAGCCTCCGGAAGAGTTAAACAAGAATCTCGCGAACTTAGAAAAACTCAAATTACTAGAAACTCAGCCTAAAGCTATCCGCCTTTTCCAAAACTGGGAAGTTCAACATTATATCAGGGAGAATCACTCGATGAAGGGGTTGAATCAGTCTACCGCCAAGGGATTCGCTATGCGATTTTTCTCTAAAAAAAGACAAAAGCCTTCTGTAGAACTATCCGATCAAAGCTTTATTCTAGAACCCATCTTAACCCCTAGTGGTATTATTGACGGCTCAGACGACAATGATTCAAGCACTTTGTTACTAGACTTTTCTAGTAACGAATTGGATAGCTCGATAGAGCCTGAAATTGACAGTTCGCCCGATCTCGATATTCCAGACTCTCCAGTCGTTCTCGATAATTTGCTTGAAACCCCTCTTTCCGATACAGAAATTGAAACGATCGATTACGTCACTTCTGATGCAGACATTCTTCCTGAAATCGGAACTGTAGAGGGGGTTGAGGTATCTGATAGTGAGGTAACTTATTTAGGAGAAGAGACTAGCGAAACTGAAATATCCGATAGTCCCATTGCTGATTCAGTAGATGAGATTGGCGATAATTCTCAGGAGAGTGAGGAAGTTGCGATCGCCTCAACCGATTCCTCCGATCCTGAAACGAGCGATCCAGTTGATACTACTTCCGATATTGAGATCGCACCGAAAGAAAGCGAAATGCCCTCAACGGAAGAGATTAGCAACGACTTACCAGAACTTGCTACTCCTGAAGAAACCGAAATTTCCAATAGCGAACCCTCAGCCAGCAGCATTGAATCTAGCGATTTGGAAGTTACCCTAGACAACGATACCTCCGCAGTTACATCTATCGATGACTTAGAGGGAAATTTACCCGAAAATGAGATTGATTCCCCTGATGATAGCGCTACAGAGTTAGTCGATCCAATTCTTCCCCCAGACATTATTCCCCAAACTGAATTTACCTTTGACTCCGGCGTCTTCACCATTGGAGAAAGCGGCGTTGTCGGAATTGACTTCCTATTTGATGGAGGCGCATACAAAGGCGAACTGGGTATGTTTAGCCTAGAGGGAATGACCGAATTTGAACCCGGTTCCGAAGCCTTTATCCAAGAAGCCGCCAGACGCGCCTTAAGCCAATCAGAATTAGGTCATGTCGTCATTAGCGATATCCAAGAAGGGGCTAAATTTAGCGCCGCCTTACCCCATGAAGGCAATTTTAACTCTGGAGAATACCTAGGGGTCAAAGAATTCACCATGCGGGCGGGGGACAAAGTTGCATTTATGCTGATTCCCAATGGTACCGTTGAGCGAATCTTTGCAAATCCCGGAAGTGGCGGAAATTTACGTCCCTTATTCTCCCTCGCTACCGCCAATCCCAATGATATGTTCCACGCCGGACAAATTGCGGATGTGACTGGAGAAGGGAATACCTTTGTATTTGAAGACTTGCGCGTTGATGGTGGGAGCGATCGCGACTACAACGATATCATCTTCCAAGTTCGAGGAGCCAGAGGCGAGGCAACGCTAATGGAGAACGTCATCGATCCAGCGAAAGATTGGCGCACCTCCGACATGGGACAAGCCTTACTCGCCTATGCCCAAACCTACATTACTCCTGACCCGATAGACAATGGTTTAACAGATGTACTTGCAGGTTTGGATGACTTAGACTTCTGGCTAAATCTTCCCACAGAACCCGAACTCGATATTCCTCCCCCCGGACTACCCAATCAAGAAGTTGATGTAACCTTTGACAACCCCAGTCTTGGTGAAGCGGAAGCATCTAACCCAGAACTCCCTTCAGATGCTCAAGAACCCATTACAGGCGAGCCTTCTGAGACTCCAGAACCTATTGTAGAAGAGAGTTCTGAGACTATCTCAGGTGATGAAACTGCTGAAACTCCAGAAGCAAGTGTAGAAGATAGTGATTCTGAGATTATCCCAGTTGATGAGACTCCAGAAGCAAGTGTAGAAGATAGTGATTCTGAGACTGATGAAGCTTCCGAGACTCCAGAACTCATTACAGAAAGCACTTCTGAGACTATCCCAAGTGATGAAATTCTCTCAGAACAACAACCTGAATCTCCTTCAGCGAGTATTGAAGCAGATAATTCCACTCCAGAAACTCAAGAGAGCGATTTCCCTGAGTATCCTGCATTTGAAGTTCCGCCTGCAATTCCCGCCTCAGAGTTTGTCACTCGGATTGAAACCTTTACGGCTTCTTTAAGTAATCCTGAAATCGCTTCTGCTGTAGGAACTCAAGCGGATGTTATTGCGTTAACGACACGCTTAGAACGCCTTACTCAAACCCTGAGTCGTCAGGAAACGGTGAGTTTTGAGAATGCGATCGCAATTAACAATCTCCTGAACCGGGTGGAAATGCTCAGTTATCCTCCCACCCCTCTCCCCGTTACCCTGGTTCCCCCATCTAACTTCAACTTTGCCTCAGAATCTCAACCCTTAGTGGGAATCATCGACACTGGCTTCAGCGGAAATAACCCCGATATCGACTATTCGCGAGTGACTTGGGGACGAGATTGGATTGATGGAGATAACGACCCCACTTTAGTCCCTGGCGAAGGTAACGAACACGGCACTCATATATTAGGGCTGATTGCTGCCCAACGAGATAACGGAATTGGCATTGATGGGATTAATCCTGATGCACCCATTTGGGCGGGACGGGCGGTTGGTTCTGGTAAATGGGCAGAATCCTTAGTTGAATTTGTCGATGCAGCGCGGGAGTCTGGACAACCCAATGCAGTCGTGAATCTCAGTTTAGATTTAACCCAAATTGATGCTCAAGGGAACATCACCACGCGCTACGAACTGACCCCAATGGAACGAACCGCCATTGAATATGCTCGTCAAAACGGCGTTTTGTTAGTCGTAGCAGCAGGTAACGATGCCAGTGTGATGTCAGCCCTAGGTCAAGCCTCTCAGGAGTTTGACAATATCATTACCGTTGGTGCGGCCGAACAGTTTGACCCCAATACTTCAGTTTGGAAAGGCGCTAACCGCACAGACTATTCCAGCTACGGTCACGGTTTAGATATCACCGCCTATGGGGGTACGATTGAGAATCCAAAACTCTCCTTAACTGAGGATGGTGTGGGAGTCATGGCCGGAACTTCAGTAGCCACAGCGAAGGTGACAGGGGCTATATCTCAAGTTTGGGCTGCAAATCCGGGATTGAATTATCGTCAGGTGATTGACATTCTGAAGCAGACGGCGACGGATTTGGGCGAAACCGGATTTGACCCCTCCACGGGTGCAGGTTTGCTGAATATAATCGCAGCGGTACATTTAGCTAAGGCGACCAAACCAGAAAATCACCAGCCTGTAGAGTGGTTTGCGCCAGAGTTTTGGACAGGTGAAGGTCATTTCATACCTAGCGATCGCCCCGTCAATAGCGCCAATACAGGAACTGTAGGTACTAGACCTAGCTTAGACAGAGGCACATTTATTCGGGAAGAAGTGAGTAATGGCGTCACTATTCGCCACTACACCAATGGTTATCTCATGAGACAACCCAACGGTCATGAGTCTTGGTATCTTCAAGGCACAGGTCAACCCTCTCCTTCACTTCAGCCTGTTACAACATTGGGGCAACCTACGAAATTAAATAGTCAACGTCAACGATCATTTGGTGTAGAAACAGGTTTGCTCTTTTATGACTATGAATCTGGTGCTGGAGAGATGTATGCTACCAGCAGCAATGGCTCGATGCATCGGCTTTACTCTACAGAAGGTTGGCGAACAACCTGGGATATGATTATTCCCGGTGATTTTGGAGGTGGTGGTTACACTAACCTACTATTTTATGACCGCGATACAGGTGAGCATGAGTTTTATCGGGTCAATGACAATGGTTCAATGACTCGAATTCGTCAAGGTACGGGTTGGCGAACAACCTGGGATATGATTATTCCCGGTAATTTTGGGGGGGGCGGTTACAATAACCTACTATTTTATGACCGCGATACAGGCGAGCATGAGTTTTATCGGGTCGATAACAATGGTTCAATGACTCGAATTCGTCAAGGTACGGGTTGGCGAACAACCTGGGATATGATTATTCCGGGTGATTTTAATGGGGATGGCAAAACCGATTTATTATTCTATGACCGCGATACAGGCGAGCATGAATTTTATCGGGTTAATAACAATGGTTCAATGACTCGAATTCATCAAGGTACGGGTTGGCGAACAACCTGGGATATGATTATTCCGGGTGATTTTAATGGGGATGGCAAAACCGATTTATTATTCTATGACCGCGATACAGGCGAGCATGAATTTTATCGGGTTAATAACAATGGTTCAATGACTCGAATTCGTCGAGATACAGGCTGGCGAACAACTTGGGATATTGTTACATCTTTGGGAGATCGGCAAGGGACTTACCATCTTAAACCCGGATCGGGGGACTTGGAGTTTCGGCGAGGTCAACAATGGGTGACATCTACAGGCTACAAGTTTATCTTTCAAAATGATGGCAACTTAGTCCTGTATAGTCCCCAAGGAAAGCGAATTTGGTCTACAGACGTTATTGAAATTAGAGCTGATAGATTTGTCGTTCAAAAAGATGGCAATGTTGTTCTCTACGATGGAAGTCACCAAATTTGGGCAACAAATACATCAGGTAATCCGGGTGCCTATTTAGCGATTCAAGGTGATGGTAATCTTGTCGTCTATTCATCTAATGGCAAGGTCCTATTTAGTACAGGGACACATGGCGGGCATGAAGGTACCGAAACGGCTTCAAGAGAATGGTTGCGAAATAGAAATCTCCAACGTTTTTCTGGGTTGCACTTCTCAACAATTATCAGCAAGGCAACAGGTCAACCAAAAGCAATGGATGGGGGTGGAAACAACAGTTCAGTTTATCTCCATTCATCACTTCATCCAAATGGCTTTCGTCAATGGGGGTTTGAGAAGGTAGGCGACTACTACATGATCATCAATAAAGAAACAGGAAAAGCTTTAGATGGAGGTGGGATAAATGGAAAGCTACCTTACACTCATCCCGATCCTAGAAGGAACAATCCCAACCAACTTTGGGAGCTTAGAAAGGTAGGCGAAGCTTACATGATTATTAACAAAGCAACAGGGTATGCTTTGGACGCAGGTGGTGAGATATACATGCACCGCAATCCCGCACCAGATAAAGATTTCCAACTGTGGGAACTGAATCTCCCTAATTCTGGTGGCAATGGTGGATGGCATGTTCCTCTAGATCCGGGAACGTACACAATTTTTCCTGCTAATCGGTATCGAACACCTCAAAGACCTAAGCATAATGGTATTGATTTATCCACCTGGTCTAGTAATCCATACGTTCCTGTAAAGGCAGCAAAATCAGGTGAGGTTATTCAGGTGGGTTATGAACCTAACGGATGGGGAACTTTTATACGAATTCAGCACGCTGATGGACTTCGTACTGTGTATGCACACCTTTCCCAAACAGATGTCAGGGTCGGAGACTATGTAAATGGTGGTCAAAAAATCGGTAATGTTGGAAGCACAGGAAACTCTGATGGTCCTCACTTACATTTTGAAGTCCATGTCGCGCCTTATCGTCATCCACAAGATACCCGAAATCCTGAAAACTACATTCGTTTTTAGAGAGAAAAGTGAGGTAGGAAAAGGCACTTTTTAATGTTGAGAAATGCTGGGGGAACAAAAGCCATTATTGGACCCAAATACCGGATTTACGCGATTAAACGTTAAAAGTGATGCTGGAAAAGTCGAGTGAAACTTATTTGACAATAATGGAGAAAAGTTTAGGCAAGAAAGCAGATTTTTCAGAGTTTCTTTGACTCATTGCCTAAATCCGGATAAAAATCCGGTTTCCAAATTCTTGCGATCGCACTCACGCTTTCCCCAAGTGCGATCGCTTTTCTTTTGGATGTCCCCAGAGTGCGATCGCCCCTCCCCTATTCCCACAGGTTTAAGTATTTCACTATTGGCGCGGACATGGCAAAAAATGGCAAGCATTGCCATAATAAATAAAACCTCGATCCGGAGTCATGTGATGAAAACAATGAATGTCTCTCTACCCGATACCATGCGGGACTATATCGAAGAGCAAGTTAAAACCAGAGGTTATGGCAGTGTTAGCGAATATATGCGCGATCTGATTCGCCAAGACCAAAAACGGAATGCTCAAGAACAGATTGAAACCCTTTTATTAGCAGGATTAGAATCAGGAACTGCAACCCCAATGAGCGATCGCGACTGGGCAGAAATTCGCCAAGCTGTTCAAGATCGACTCAAAAACACATAGCCTGTATGATTGCTATCCCAAACTACATCAGTCCTGAAGAATATCTTGAGATTGAACGTCAAAACCCGATTCGTCATGAATATCGGCGCGGCTTAGTCTATGCGATGGCTGGCGGTACTGACAACCACGATCGCATTACCTTCAATCTCCTGAAGTTGATTGATAATCATCTTGGCGATGCTTCAGATTGTCGATTCTATTCGGGGAATGTCAAAGTTAATTACCAGGATGAGTTTTACTACTACCCCGATGCGTTTGTGACTTGCGATCCGCGCGATCGCAATGACCGATATATTAAGCGCTATCCCAAACTGATTGCTGAAGTGCTGTCATCGAGTACGCAGGCGTTTGACTTGGAGGAGAAGTTTGAGGATTATCAAAAGTTGGAGTCTTTGGAAGAGTATGTGCTGATTTCCCAAGATAGCCAGCGCGTGGAATGTCGCCGTAAAGTGGGGAACAGTTGGGAAGTGGTGGTTTATGGTTCAGGCGATCGCCTTCTCTTAAAAAGCCTGAACTTGGAAATTGCGATCGCGCAACTCTATCGCGGTTTGGATGGGTAGCACTTTTTCCTCACCAAAAAAGGATACCCCCGATCGAGAGTATCCCTATTTTGCAGTTTAGCGAGTTTCTAAGAACTATTCAGGCTTGAGTTCTGGATTGGCCTTTGTAGCCGGAAGAGTTTGACCAATTCCTTTTTCTGCAAAGTATTTGTTCAAGAAGGTGCTAGATAGCGAGAGAATCACCGGGCCAAGAATGAGTGCTAACACGCCACTGACTGCGAAGCCAGGGACAAATAGCGAGGCTAGCCAGAAACAGATGCCATTGACGACTAGCGAGAACCCGCCCAGAGTTAGGATATTCAGGGGTAGGGAAAGAAAGGCTAGCACGGGGCGAATGGAAGCATTGACTAAGCCGATAACGACTGCGGCGAACAAGGCGGCCGGGAATGTTGCTAGATTAACACCAGGAACCACTAGATCGACGATTAATAGACCGAGGGCTGTTGCTAAGGTAGTGACAAGATATCCAATCATATATTTTTCTCCTTGGGTAATGCAATATGACCTAGACGAAGCTAGCTTTGGGGAGACTGGGGATTGAGGTTTTCGTAATGTTTGGCGATCGCCCAGGCTGCGTGAATGCTACCGGGAATCCAACCGAGGAGGGTTAATAAGATATTGATAACCAGAGTTGGCCCGACGCCATAGGTCAGAAAAATGCCAAGGGGAGGAATCAGAATTCCGAGAAGAATGCGTAATATCGACATGGATTTAACTCTCTTGAATGAACGACAAATAGGATGTATTCAGTTGTGAGATAGGCGTGACTTTAACCTATCCAAAACTTAGCGCTTGGTGACGGTTTGCCACAGTTCTTTAAGCTGCTGTTTCACTTCTCTTTCTTTGCGAGCCACAACTGAGCCAGCTTCGCCTGCTTTGCTTTCAACTTGGACTTGCGTTTGCTGAACTGGATCGGTTCCGCTTGCTTCTACTTCTGCCTTTTTGGTGTCATACCAAGCTTGGGCATTTTCGAGTTGTTGTTTGACTTCGTTATAGCGATCGCCATAACGATTTGTTAGTTTCTCATCTAGAGCAATAAGTTGCATCCTCACTCTGGCATATTGCCTTTGGAGCAGGGCTAGCTCTTTACGTTCTTTAATGGCATTGACTGCTGTTTCAATCAGCGATCGCCAATCCCTCGGCGACTCGCGTCCGGTGGCTTCAATCTCAACCAGCGCGCCATTAATCTCTGTCTCTAGCTGCTGTTCTTGGGCATTCACTTCCGCTTGGAGTTGTTCCAGACGAGCTTGATTTTGGGCGATCGCTTCCTGTTGGCGGTGGGTGAGTCCTTCAATTACCCCTTCAATGGAAGCTGTAATTTCTTCTTTGCTTTCCTTGCCTTTTTCACCCAAGCTGGAAATAACGGTTGAGATTGCATCCTTTGCAACTAAACGAATCTCGCTCGCTCCTTCTTTAAATTCTGTAACTGTTTGCGAAACGGCTTCCTTAACAATTTCTCGAATTCGTTCTGTTCTTAAGGTGCCCTCAGCTTTCGCCTTTTCCAAATCGGTAGCAATCTTTTCTTTCATTGTGTTAGACACGGCTCATCCTCCATAACGGAAAGCTAGCTAGGGTGAGAACCCATCTAACGATTGCACTGACGATCTGGCTCTCACGCTTCTCTTTTATAATGGCGCGTTTTAGGTGAAATGGGCGATAGGGAAAACCGTCCTTAAGAATCGAGAAACCTCCCTTTTCTTAAGAAATAAAGCTCAAAGCGATTCATCTGCCGTTAGAGAGAAGATAGCGTTAAAGCAAATTGTTAGAATCGGTTATTACCTACCTTTTTATCCGTTAATAGATTGCCCGCAAAACAGAAACCCTCTCAACTGAATGGCTGGGGGAAGGTTCCGGTTGGTTTAGCGGCTAGCGCGGTTAAGTGCGGGTTTCCACCCAACTCAAAGCAAAGCAGGCTAGAACTCCACCGCATGAGGCGCACTCCAGAGGAAATTTAGCAACTCACCGTAAGATCTTTATTTTGGTGTGGGAAAATGTCACAGTAGTTGCGATCCCAATACTCAAAAAACCTGTGAAAGCAATTTCTTTACTTGGCTCTACTGGCTCTATCGGTACTCAAACGCTTGATATTGTCGCTCAGTATCCCGATCGGTTTCGGATTGTGGGGTTAGCGGCAGGCCGTAATGTTGAGATGTTAGCCCAACAAATTCGCCAATTTCAACCAGAGATTGTGGCAATTTGTGCTGAGGATAAGTTACCCGAATTAAAAGAGGCGATCGCAGATCTCGATTCTCAACCCATTTTAGTCGCCGGAGAAGCTGGAGTTGCCGAAGTCGCCGCCTATGGGGATGCCGAAAGCGTCGTCACGGGAATTGTCGGCTGTGCGGGGTTGTTACCCACCATTGCAGCCATTGAAGCCGGAAAAGATATTGCTTTAGCCAATAAAGAAACACTAATTGCAGGCGGCCCGGTGGTTCTGCCTTTAGTTGAAAAGCACGGCGTCAAGCTACTCCCGGCTGACTCAGAACATAGTGCGATTTTTCAATGCTTGCAAGGCGTACCCGCAGGCGGACTGCGAAAGATTATTTTAACCGCCTCTGGGGGCGCATTCCGCGATTGGCCGGTAGAAAAGTTATCGGAAGTTAAGGTAGCTGATGCGCTGAAACATCCCAACTGGTCGATGGGTCGCAAGATTACCATTGATTCTGCCACCCTAATGAACAAAGGGCTAGAAGTGATTGAGGCGCACTTCTTGTTTGGTATGGATTACGACGATATTGAGATTGTCATCCATCCTCAAAGTATTATTCATTCTTTAATTGAGTTACAAGATACCTCCGTACTGGCCCAGTTAGGCTGGCCGGATATGCGTTTACCCATTCTCTATGCTCTTTCTTGGCCCGATCGAATTTATACCGATTGGGAACGGTTAGATTTAGTAAAAGCAGGAAGCCTAACTTTCAGAGAACCCGATCATCAAAAGTATCCTTGTATGAAGTTAGCCTATACTGCCGGACGTGCAGGCGGATCGATGCCTGCGGTATTGAATGCAGCTAACGAGCAAGCTGTGGCACTATTTTTAGAAGAGAAAGTCCAATTTTTAGAGATTCCCCAGTTAATTGAGACGGTTTGCGATCGCCATCGCGCCCATAACTCCACTAGTCCCTCTTTAGAAGATATTACCGAAGCCGACCGTTGGGCTAGACAAGCCGTTATCGCCGCTAGCGAACAGCTAAATACTCAACGCCTTATCCCCTTGCGCTAGGGGAGAAGAGGGGAATTGGGAATTAGGAGTTGGGGGTTGGGGAAGAAGGGAATTGGGAATTAGGAGTTGGGGGTTGGGGAAGAAGGGAATTGGGAATTAGGAGTTGGGGGTTGGGGAAGAAGGGAGTTGGGAATTAGGAGTTGGGGGTTGGGGAAGAAGGGAGTTGGAGTTAATACTGACTTATTCCCCACTCGGAACTCGGAACTCGGAACTTGGAACTCCATCCCCCCACCCTCTTCCCACTCAGCACACCGCTACGCACCAAGAACCGCGCAACAGCACTCAGCACTCTTTCCCCCCATTCCCCCATCCCCCCATCTCCCCACCCCCCCATCCTCTTCCCACTCAGCACTCAGCACTTTCAACTCAGCACTCTTTATGCCGTTAGACTTAATTATTTTAGTTGCAGCGATCGCGATCGCCTGGTTAGTTTTCACTGCTTTAATTAAGGTGGTAAAGACCACCATCACCACTGCATTAACGATTGCAGCGATTGTTCTGTTATTGATGCTGGTATTTGGCGTCAACCCTACAGAACTCTGGGAACAGTTAATTGCTTTACCCCAAACCATTTGGCGAACAGTAACCGGTGGGAATTGAGATTGATAACGAGCAACTGCTGACTTAAGAGCGATTTTACCATTGCATATCTCCCCTCGCCCGGTGGGAGAGGGGTTGGGGATGAGGGAAAGTTCACAATTTATTAGTTAACTTCCGCGCTGAATTCTCAAAATCTTATCGCCATCTGACGGACAACTGCCGCGCCCATCGCAATTGCTGGTGGTGATATATAACTCATTATCCGGCCCCATAATCACCTCGCGAATCCGTCCTAACCCTTGGGGAGATTCGCCTTGGAAGTAGACTTCGTGGCTTTGCAACTGTTGTCCTGTGGCTTCGTCAAACACAAATCGATGTAAGTGACGAGAACCCAGGGTTCCTACAATAAAGCTACCTTGCCATTCGGGAATTGAGTTTCCTCGGTAAACGGCTGCACCTCCGGGGGGAACGGCTTGTACCCAGCTAATGGCCGCAGACACTAAACCCGACTCATCCCCGCAGCCATAAATTTCGGGCCAGCCTAAATTATCGCCGGGACGAGCCACTAAAATTTGATCCATGCCGCGCAAGCCTAAATCGCCACTTGGGCCATGATCGCTAACCCAAATCGTGGTTTCATTAAACCAGTCAAAGCCTTGAGTATTTCGCAACCCGCTGATAAAGACAGGACTTCCTGGGGTGGGATTATCGTTGGGAATCTCGCCATCTGGGGTAAGGCGGAGAATCTTACCCGCGAGGCTATTGGGATTTTGGGAGAGTTGGACTTCTCTGGCGTCTCCTGTGCCAATGTAAAGCATTCCATCAGGGCCAAACCGCAAGCGTCCGCCATTGTGGAAACGGGCGGCGGGAATATCATCAAGAATTACGCGGTCTGGTGTGGCGGTGGTACCATCGGCGGAGAGTTGCCAGCGTTCGACGCGGTTGACGGGGGAAGCTCCGCGATCGCGCGTGTAATAAATATAAAACTGACGATTATTATTAAAATCAGGATGGGCCGCCATTCCCAATAAACCGCCTTCTCCGGTTGCTGTAACGTTGACGGTGGCGACGGGTTGGGGCTGTAGTTGCCCGTTACGAACCAGACGAATACGTCCTGGTCGTTCGCTGACTAATAAATCGGTATTTGATAAAAAGACGATGCCCCAAGGGACTTCTAACCCAGAAACCACTTCTTGGGCGGTTACGGGGACGCTGCCGCTAGGGCCAAACCCAGATTCCACCATCTGACAAGCTTGGGGGGTGCCGTTGGTCGCCGCGACGGGGGTGGGAGTCGCGGGGGCCTCTTCTGGGGTAACGGTGGGCGAGGGGGAGGCGGTTTGCTGGGGGGTACCGTTACAGGCGACTAATCCCAAGAGGCATAAACTCATAAAGAGTTTGCGGGTTAGACTCAATATTCGCGGCATGGGGCTTTCCCTGTCATCGGATGGGCTGGAATCGAATGGCGAACCTTATGGATTTTGAGGAAAAGAAGCCAAATGGATTCGCACGATGAATTGCTGTTTGCAGTTTAGCGCGATCGCTCGGTGGCGCGAATCTACTGGAGGGCTGAGGCGTTGCTAAAAATGGGTCTAATCTTTAACAATTTAGCAAACCTTCACTCCAAGGGAATTACAGGGTTTTTGGGGTCGTGCAGGTGCCAAGCTGTCATTTTCTCGTCACATTTATCGTGAATCCTAGAGATAGAGGAAGAGTGCCATTTGGTCACCGATGGATTCCGGGTGACGGATAGGGTTTATATTAACAGACCTATCCGTTTCACCCTCCCTCCGTCATTTAAGGTGTTAAACTCTCATGAAAGGCTTACGCGGTAAGAATGCTCTAGTGACGGGTGCAACCTCTGGCATCGGTCAGGCGATCGCAGTTCGGTTGGCCCAAGAAGGGGCGAATGTCGCCATCAATTACCGAAAAAGTCCAGATGATGCTTCTGATACCCTAGAACAAATTGACCAAGCCTGCGATCTGATTCGCGGTTGTGGTGTTAAACAAATCCTCGTTCAAGGCGATGTGTCTAAAGAAGAGGATGTGGTGGAAATGCTGAACACGACCATTGCAGAGTTGGGCGGTTTAGATATTCTCGTGAATAATGCGGGAATTCAAACGGAAAGCCCCTCTCACAAAAGCGAAACCGATGATTTTGATAAAGTCCTAGCGGTGAATTTGCGCGGGTCTTATATGTGCGCCCGCGAAGCGATTAAGCATTTTCTGGATACGCAGAAACAAGGATGTATTATTAATGTCTCTAGCGTTCACGAGATTATTCCTCGTCCTTGTTACCTCAGCTATTCTATTAGCAAGGGGGGAATGGGCAATTTAACCCGTTCTTTGGCTTTAGAATACGCCCCCCAAAGGATTCGCGTTAATGGCATTGGGCCGGGTGCTACCATTACCCGGATTAATCAAGCTTGGACGCAAGACCCCGAAGAGAAAGCAAAGGTTGAAAGTCATATCCCGATGGGACGGGCGGGAACGGCGGAGGAAATGGCCGCAGCAACGGCTTTCTTGGCCTCAGATGAGGCTGCCTATATTACGGGGCAAACCCTATACATTGACGGCGGTTTAACCCTGTATCACGACTTTAGCGAACCTTGGTCTGCTTAATTTTTTTCTCTCTAAATGTCGATGACAGAGCCTCATTTTTGGGGTGTAATCTTGGCGAGTGGCTCGCTGCAATACTAACTCAAAAGCAATTATGA
Source organism: Desertifilum tharense IPPAS B-1220 (assembly GCF_001746915.1). Classification (NCBI taxonomy): domain Bacteria; kingdom Bacillati; phylum Cyanobacteriota; class Cyanophyceae; order Desertifilales; family Desertifilaceae; genus Desertifilum; species Desertifilum tharense. Next base: position 82,308 of record NZ_MJGC01000132.1, on the reverse strand, counting down.
CAGCAGAAGAACAACGACTTGCAGAGCATCGAGAACATCAGGCTCATTGGCATCGTTGGGGGCCTTATCTGAGCGAACGCCAATGGGGAACGGTACGAGAAGACTATAGTACAGATGGCAGCGCTTGGAGTTATTTCCCTCACGACCATGCGCGATCGCGGGCGTATCGTTGGGGGGAAGATGGTATTGGCGGAATTTCCGATAACCACCAGCGTTTGTGTTTTGCGATCGCCCTTTGGAATGAAGCCGATCCGATTCTCAAAGAACGGATGTTTGGCTTAAGCGGCCCGGAAGGCAATCATGGCGAAGATGTTAAGGATTACTACTTTTACCTTGACAATACGCCAACTCATGCTTATATGAAATTCCTCTATAAGTATCCCCAAAAGGCGTTTCCCTACCAGCAATTGGTGGAAGAAAATCAGCGCCTGGGTTACGACGATCCAGAATTTGAGTTAGGGGATACGGGAATATTTGAAGGCGATCGCTATTTTGATGTCTTCGTGGAATATGCCAAAGCCTCAGACGAAGATATCTTAATTCAAATTCAGGTTATCAATCGCGGCCCGGAAGCCAAACCCCTGCACCTTCTCCCGACGCTGTGGTTCAGAAATACTTGGTCTTGGTTCCCCGATGAACAGAAGCCGCTGCTGAAAGTCGAACAAGCCGATCGCGCTAGGAGCAAAATTGCAGCCTCGCATCCCACTTTAGGCGATCGCTGGCTGTATTGCCAAGCCCCAGACGAACTCCTATTTACCGAAAACGAAACCAATTCCGAACGCCTGTTCAATACCCCCAATGCCTCTCCCTACGTCAAAGATGGGATTAATCAATATATTGTAGAAGGCAAAACCCAAGCCGTGAATCCCGATGGTCTGGGTACCAAATTCTCAGGACATTACACTTGGACTATTCAACCGGGAGAAAGCAAAACCATTCGCCTGCGCCTGTGCGATACGCCGGAACTTTCTAACCCCTTTGGGGAAGAATTTGAACGCGTCTTTAAGACTCGCAAACAAGAAGCAGACGAATTTTATCACAAGTTTTGTCCCAATGATTTTAACGCCGACCAGCGCTTAATTCAGCGTCAAGCTTTTGCTGGATTATTGTGGACAAAACAGTTTTATCATTACGTTGTTGAAGAATGGATTAAAGGCGATCCAGCCCATCCTAATCCTGACCGCGATTATGTTCGCAATCCCGAATGGATTCATCTGTATAACGATGACATTATTTCCATGCCGGATAAATGGGAATTTCCCTGGTATGCCGCTTGGGATTTAGCCTTTCATGTCGTCCCCTTTGCCGTTATCGATCCAGATTTTGCCAAACGGCAATTAGACCGATTAACGCGGGAATGGTATATGCATCCAAACGGACAGCTTCCCGCCTATGAATGGCATTTTAGCGATGTGAATCCGCCCGTTCATGCTTGGGGGGCGCTTAAAGTTTACCAGATTGAAAAAGAGATTTATGGAAAAGGCGATCGCCATTTTCTAGAAACCGTCTTCCAAAAGTTATTGATGAACTTTACCTGGTGGGTGAACCGCAAAGATGAAGGCGGAAATAACGTTTTCCAAGGCGGCTTTTTAGGCTTAGATAATATTGGGCTATTTGACAGAAGTGCCGAACTGCCAACCGGGGGACACCTCGATCAATCAGATGGTACAAGCTGGATGGGAATGTATTCTCTGAATATGCTCTCCATCGCCTTAGAATTAGCGCCTGAAAATCCGGCTTATGAAGACATGGCCAGCAAATTCTTTGAGCATTTTCTCTATATTGCGGATGCCATGAATCACTTTGGAGAAACTGACATCAATCTGTGGGATGAAAAAGACGGATTCTACTACGATGTCCTCCAATGTCCCCACGGCGCGCGCGTGCATCTCAAAATCCGCTCAATGGTTGGGTTAGTGCCTCTATTTGCGGTTAGCATTCTCAAGCAAGAAAGCCTCGAAAAACTGCCTAACTTTAAGCGTCGGCTAGAGTGGTTTATTGACAATCGACCGGACTTAAGACGGAATGTAGCTAACTTAGAGCAAGAAGGCAAAGAATCTTGCAGGATTCTGTCGATTGTTAGCCCCCATAAACTCCGAAAGATTCTGGAAAAAATGTTAGATGAAAGCGAGTTTTTGAGCGACTATGGCATTCGTTCTCTATCGCGCTTTCACGCCACTCATCCCTATACTCTCAAGGTAGAAGATCAAGAATATCACATTGCTTACGAAGCAGCGGAATCAACCAGTGGAATGTTTGGGGGAAACTCCAATTGGCGCGGCCCCATTTGGTTCCCAATGAACTACTTATTGATTGAAGCGCTAGAAGAGTTCTATAGCCATTTGGGAGATGAATTTAAGGTCGAATGTCCCACCGGATCGGGTCAGTCTATGACCTTAGCAGAAGTTAGCCACGAACTCGCTAAACGACTCGCCAAAATCTTCGCCCTCGATGAACAAGGCTATCGCGCAGTTTATGGCAAAAAAGACCCGTTCCAAAACCATCCTGATTGGCGCGATTATATTCTATTCCATGAATACTTTAATGGCGACACGGGTGCAGGTTTAGGGGCTAATCATCAAACCGGGTGGACTGCCTTAGTCGCGCAGTTGTTACATATCTAAAGGAATCGAGGAGGAAGGCAGTTATGCAAAGTCTATTAAAGAAAAGTCCAGTTGCGATCGCCACCTTTTGGATTGCAATTTACCTGTTCATTACCTCACTCCCCCTAGTCATTCTGCTACTTCATCCGGTTCCCCAAGGCAGAAGCTTCTGGATTGAATTATCCGTTGCTTTAGGGTTCATTGGCTTGGCAATGATGATGCTACAATTTGCCCTAACCGCCCGGATCAATCGGATTGAAGCCTCCTACGGCGTCGATATCATTTTGCAATTCCACCGCTATATCTCGCTAGTGGCTTTTGCATTTGTGCTGATTCACCCGATTATTTTATTCGTTCATGACCCCGAAACATTAGGGCTGTTGAACGTTTTTGAAGCCCCGTGGCGGGCGCGGGCGGCCGTAACTGCAACAGTAGCCTTAATTGCCTTAGTGGTAACGTCCGTTTGGCGTCAGAAATTAAAGATTCCCTACGAAGGATGGCGCATTGCTCACGGAATTTTCGCCGTCCTTGCCGTAGGATTAGGATTAACTCACGCCATCTTAGTGCAGAATTACCTTGCTTTCTTTTGGAAGATGGTGCTGTGGTGTGGGATGGGATTACTCGCCCTCTGGCTGCTGATTTACGTGCGCGTCGTTAAGCCCTGGTTCATGCTGAAAAAACCCTACTTGGTGGAAGAAGTCATCGAACAGCGGGGGGATGTTTGGACTTTAGCACTTCGTCCGCGCGGTCATGATGGGTTTACCTTCCATCCCGGTCAATTTGCTTGGATCACGGTGGATATTTCCCCATTTCGGATGCGAGAACATCCCTTTTCTATGTCTTCGAGTGGCGACCATTCCGAACGCATTGAGTTTAGTATCAAGGCTTTAGGCGATTTTACCAAGACGGTGAAAGATATTAAGCCGGGAACCAAAGCCTTTCTAGATGGCCCCTACGGCGTATTTACGATTGACCGTTATTGGGACTCGGCAGGGTTTGTGTTAATTGCCGGGGGAATTGGCATTACTCCAATTATGAGTATGTTGGCGACGGCCGCAGAACGCGAAGATGACCGTCCATTTGTATTGATTTATGGCAGTCGCAGTTGGGACGATATCACCTTCCGCGATGAATTGGAAGCCTTGAAAGACAAAATTGACTTAAAGGTGGTTCACGTTCTGCGGAAACCCTCGGATGATTGGTCTGGGGAAACGGGTTATGTAGATAAAGACTTGCTAGAACGCTATCTACCGCGTCACCGAGGCAGTCGGCAATATTTTATCTGCGCCTCGCCAAAAATGATGGATCAAGTGGAAGCGGCCCTGCACGAACTAGAGGTTCCCGTCACCAACGTCCACATGGAACACTTCAATCTGGTCTAGAAGGGGGATTTTATGCGTTACAGTATCATGCTGCAAATTGCTAGCGCGATCGCACTCATCTTAGTGGGCGGGAGTGCCCTATTTGCCTGGGTGCAAAGTCGTCCTGCGTCTAATCCCCAGGTAGATCTTTCTAGGACAGAAGCTGAGGAACGAATTCACACACTTTCATTGAAATAGGTATGACTTCTAGCGATTTATTAACGGAAGCTTGGCAAAAACTCGATGAGTCAATTTTTGCCTATCAAGGGCGTCCCGTGGGAACGGTGGCGGCTAGCGATCCAGAACTCAAGGCGTTAAATTACGATCAGTGCTTTATTCGGGATTTTGTCCCCTCTGCCTTAGCGTTTCTGATTCGTGGCGATACAGAAATTGTCCGTAATTTCTTGATTGAAACCTTAGCGATGCAAAGCCACGAACCCCAAATGGACTTTTTTAGTCCGGGGCCTGGGTTGATGCCTGCTAGCTTTAAGGTTGAGCATCATGAGGGTGAGGATAAACTATTTGTCGATTTTGGGGAAAGCGCGATCGCTAAAGTCCCGCCTGTAGACTCTTGTTTATGGTGGATAGTGCTACTGCGCGCCTATACTAAAACTTCTGAAGACTGCGACCTCGCTTGCAAACCCGAATTCCAAGAAGGCATTAAACTCATTTTAGAGATGTGCCTGGTGCATCGGTTTGCCATGTTCCCCACGATGCTAGTCCCCGATGGGGCTTTCATGATTGACCGTCGTATGGGGGTTTACGAACATCCCTTGGAAATTCAGGTCCTATTCTACGCTGCCCTCAAAGCTGCCAAAGAACTCCTATTACCCGAATTTGACTCAGAAAATTATTGCGAGGCACTAGAGCAACGTCTCAATGCCCTAACGTACCACGTTCGCGAATACTACTGGATTGACTTGCAGCGCCTCAATGAAATCTATCGCTTTGTGGGCGATGAATTTGGCGCAGAGGTTGCCAATAAGTTTAATATCTATGCAGAGTCGATTCCTCACTGGCTGACGGAGTGGTTGCCCGAAAATGGGGGCTATTTAGCAGGTAATCTCGGCCCTGGCAGGATGGATTTTCGCTTCTTTGCGTTGGGAAATCTCCTAGCCATTATCACCTCCTTAGCTAGCGAGTCAGAAACTCAAAGCATTATGAATCTGATTGAGGAACGCTGGCACGATTTAATTGGCTATATGCCGATGAAAATCTGCTATCCCGCAATTCAAGGAGAAGAATGGCGCGCGGTGACGGGTTGCGACCCCAAAAATATTCCCTGGTCGTATCATAATGGCGGCAACTGGCCGGTGTTGCTCTGGTTGTTGGTTGCAGCCGCCCAAAAAGCGCAAAGACTCGATTTAGCCAAATCTGCCATTGAAGTCGCGCAACAACGCCTGCAACTCGATCGCTGGCCCGAATACTATGATGGTAAATCTGGGCGACTCATCGGTAAGGAAGCACGCCGCTACCAAACTTGGACGTTTGCGAGTTTCATTGTCGCCGATGCCTTCCTCAACGATCCGAAGTATCTCAGTTGGTTCGATTTTTAGATTAAAGCGCCGCCACAACTTGAACCGCACCCTGCTGTACATCCATAACAATAGGGTGCGGTTTGCACTTCTGCTAACACATCTAAGTTATTGAGTTCTAGTAATTTGGCAACCGTTAAAGCTTCTCCATTGGGCATCCTAGCGGGTAGGTTTTCCATTTGATTAAAGTCGCAGTCAAAAATATTCCCCAAATAATCAACGGACAGTTCGTTGCGACACATCAAGTAATCGACCGTTGTTGGGTTGAAATTAGATTCCAGAAAGCCTAGATAAGCGTTGTGAATTTTCTGTTTCTTTAACTGAAACTTGGTTCGCCCAATAGGTAAATTCGTAATTGTAAATAACTGATTGAATTCAATCGCAAAATTTTCTCGCAGAAATTGCTTATAGTCTTGTTCTAGCTTCTGTTGTTGCGGCGTTAGAGAAAAGCGATCGCTCTGAGGAACTTGAGGATTAAACACCAAATCTAAGATTAACTCCGGTTGATGCCCATAGCCCAGTTGATTGAGCTTTTGTAAGGCTTGGATTGATGCTTGATAAACGCCGCTACCCCGCATCCGATCGACATTATCTTCTAAATAACAGGGTAAAGAAGCAACGACTCGGAGGCGATTTTTAGCAAAATATTCTGGTAAATCGGTAAAACCAGGCTCAAAGAAAATCGTTAAATTAGAGCGAACAATGACCTCTTTATCCTCCGATCGAGCCGCTTCTACAAGAGGTCTAAATCCATAATTCATCTCAGGCGCACCCCCCGTTAAATCGACCGTTTGAATTTGGGGAAAGCGATGAATAACCTCAATAAGCTGCTGACAAATTTCGGGTGATAGTTCTTCGGTTCGTTTGGGGCCCGCTTCTACATGGCAATGGCTGCACGCTAAATTACAGCGTTTTCCTAAGTTAACTTGTAAAACGGTAATTTTATTTTTGGTTAAAGGATGAGCTAACTTTTCTTTGAAAGGGGCGATCGCAGTTTGAGTCATAGCAAAACCTAAGCGTGAACACTTCTCGATTGTAATCAATTAATCGCGTAACTTCATTTAATCCAGGGGGGATTTTTTAGGAAAATCTTGATGATGCTTTTGATTTTTTTGAGTTCGCTTGCGAATATTTTTCAGAATTTTACGGCGTCTGCTTCCTGGAGTTCGTTTGGGCGGCGCTTCAACTCGATGTAGGTTATCGGGTGCAATCGCAAGGCTGCGTCGCGGACGAATTCTAGAACCATACCGATTCGCCCAAACTTGAGTAAATTCAGCGCCCGTTAGTAACAGTTGAGCAGAGTAAAAAATCCAAATCAGAATCACCACAAAAGAACCCGCCGCGCCATAAGCCGAGGCAATCCCGCTATTGCCTAAATATAAACCAATTAAAAACTTACCAATGGTGAACAGAACCGAAGTAATCGCCGCACCAACTCCTACATCCGTCCAGGCAATCTTGGCATCGGGAAGGAGTTTATAAATCAAGGCAAACAGTAGGGTAATGACACTGAAAGACAAACCCAAATCAATCAATTGCCAAACCCAAGGCGGAGTCGTTAATAACCCTTCTAACCAGCGACTAATTCCAGCTAAGATCGCGCTGGCTAACAGCGAAACGAGTAATAAAAAGCCAAGTCCCAAAACTAGGGTAAATGACAGAAGTCGGGCTTTGACAAAACCTCTAACGGGTCTTCCGGGTTGAGGCGTCACTTTCCAAATAATATTTAAGGCTTCTTTGAGTTGAGCGAATACTGTGGTTGCGCCAAACAGGAGAGTAATGGCTCCGATAATCGCTGCAATTAGGTTAGAAGTTGGCTCATAGGCATTATCAATCATCGTGCGAATAGCTTGCGCTCCTTCACGACCAATTAAATCTTGAAGTTGCTCGACAAGCTGAGTTTGTACGGTATCTTGACCGAGAACAAACCCCGCGATCGCGATCGCAATAATCAACAGCGGAGCCAGCGAAAAGACCGTGTAGTAGGCTAAAGCCGCAGCCAACAAAGGAATTTTATCTTCTTGCCATTGAGCAAACGTTTCTTTTAACAGGTTCCAAATTGCTTGACGCTTCACGGGAGTGGCTTCCTAACAACATTCATAGTCTGAAAACAGGTGGGATGCACGCCATAGAAGTTGACTTTCTCAGCTTTAGGCTATCGCGTTTTGGTCTATCGCTTGGTTTGGGAGAAACTTTTCTAGCCCAGTAGTTCGGGCCGTCTCAATCGTCCTTATCCCTTAGCCCGACTATAGTGTAGGCTTCCATTAGATGATTGATTTTCAGGAGAACCCCGTGAGCCAAAACAATCAAATCGCCGGATTGGCGATTCCTGTAGGGATCGCCTCCTTGTGTTTTTCCCCGATCTTTGCGTGTGGGTCATTCACCGCCTGGGCTGGTTTACCAGAACAACCGGCAGCATTGACTGCACAATCTTCTCAACCGAACCCCAGTCTAGTGGGTCAATGTCGCGCGGCGAGTCGCAGTACCTTCATTTATAACGAGCGATCGCCCAATTCTACCCGCGTCAGAAGCTTGCTAGTTGATGAACAAGTCCGATTAGCGGACAACGGCTTGAACGGTTGGATTGCTATTGACCAACCGATCAGCGGCTTTATCCAAACCAACGATCTCAAACCCTGCGGCGATCCGCTAGAGGGTCAATGCCGCGCGACCAATCGAGATACCTTTATCTATGATAGTCCGTCAACCAACGCCACCCGAACCCGCAGTTTGCTCCCGAACGAAACAGTCACCTTAGCCAGCGGTGGTGCTGAAGGCTGGGTGATGATTCGTTCTCCCATTCAAGGCTACGTGCAAGCCGCAACCCTAAGACCCTGTGCGCCGAATGCAGTTCGTCCTAACCCACCCGTTGCCACTAATCCGTTACAGTGTCGCCGAGTCACAGAATTTGTGGGAGAAGGTCTAAACGTGCGAGTGCGGCCGCTATTGCTAGCGCGTTCGATTGGCGTTCTTTTACCGGGGGATATTGTCAGACTCCGCAGCAATCCCCCCGCTACGAATGTCGATTCCGAAGGGCGAACTTGGGTTGAAGTCACTTCACCGATTCCGGGGTGGGTTTCCCAAGGATTTATTGAGGGAAGAAACTTAGAACCCGTAGAATGTCCCTAGGTGAAAATTAGCGCTGCAATCCGTCCTTTAAACCGTTACAAATCGCTGCAAATTTTCCTTGAGCGCGGACGAAATTTAGTCAAATCTTAACGTTTTTACAGTTGACAGCCCCGTTTTCAGACCCGTTGAGGGCATTTTTTCCCAGGAGCAAACCGAATTCGATGAATTTTGGTAAGTTGTATGAAATTTTGCTCAAATAACATTGATGCTGCCATTCTTCTCTGGTTATCTTCAAAGGAGAAGAAGACCAGACTTAAACGAGTAAATTTTCGCGATTCGTGAGGAGTTCCAGTTATGAATAAACTTTTTCAGGCCGGTCAAGCCACGGCATTATTAGCAACCCTTGCCTTAGTGACAGGTGATTTTGCAATTCCGGTTTCGGCGATCGCTCAAGACTTAGAAATAGCCCAAGCTGAAAATCCCACCTTAATTGCTCAAACCCTTGTCGGTCAGTGCCGCGCGGCCAAACAGGATATCTTTATCTACAGCGAGCGCTCGACCAATTCAACCCGGATTCGCGCCTTACCCCTCAACGCCCAAGTTACCCTCGCCGATAACGGGGCTGCCGGTTGGATTGCAGTCAGCGCCCCGGCCACAGGTTTCGTCCAAGCCGCCGACTTAAAACCCTGCGGCTCTGCACCGCCCACCTCTGACTTGTGCCGTCAATTGCGAGTTGCCCTCAACGTGCGGGCAACCCCTAGCGCCACCGGCAACTATATCTCCACCCTCAACGCCGGCCAACGCGTCACCCTCAGAAGCGCAGAAGAACGGGTGGTTGCGGGTCGTTCTTGGGTCGAGATTAGCGCGCCCACAGCAGGCTGGATTTCCAGCGGGGTCGGAACAGAAAGAAACATCGAAAACTGTCCGGGGACTCCGCCCGTTACAGGTCGGGCTTGTCGCGTCACCTATCCGTTGGGCTTGCGAACCCATCAATCGCCTGGAGGGGCTGCCATTGCTCCCGGCGTTGGCTTTAACGAAACCGTCACCATTACCGGAGAACGGCGCGTGATTGGCGATCGCGTTTGGTTGCAAATTACGCGCCCCGTCAATGCCTGGGTTTCTAGCGGCTTTGTGGGTAACGAAACCAACTTGACGCCGAACCCTTGCCGTTAAGCGCGCCAAACCTTAAGAGTCTAGGAAATTCCCTAGACTCTAGACTGCTCCAAGAGATAGATTGGCTGAAAACCGAAAAACCGATAGTTTTGAGTGAGCATCCATTTTGTGAGGAGCGAACCGATGTCCGTCTATCGTCAATGGGGGGCAACCCTCGCTTTATTTTCCACTTTAGCGATCGCCTCTGCCGATCTCGTCCAAACCCAAAGCGCGATCGCCCAACCGCCTTCCCCCCCAGAACTGCAACTGGCTCAGGGTCTGGTCGGCCAATGCCGCGCGGCAACTCGCGATATCTTTATTTATAGCGAACGTTCCACCACCTCAACGCGCCTGCGAGCGATTCCCGCCAATAGCCAAGTCACCCTTGCCGATCAAGGATCGGGCGGCTGGATTGCGATTAGCGCCCCCACAGCAGGCTTTGTCCAAGCCGCAGATTTACGGCCGTGTACGGGAACTCAACCTCAACCCGGTGCCAACCTCTGCCGCCAACTCACCACGGCTTTGAACGTGCGGGCAAACCCCAGCGAAACCGCCCGGATCGTTAGCACCTTAAATTCAGGTCAGCGAGTCACCTTAAGAAGTGCAGAAGAACGCGTCGTCGCCGGACGTTCTTGGGTCGAAATTACAGGCCCGACGGCGGGATGGATTTCTAGCGGCGTTGGCACAAACCGCAATATCACCAACTGTCCGGGCGGGACTGATGGCACGGCTGGACGGGTTTGTCGCGTCACGGTTGCCAATGGCTTGCGAACTTACCAATCAGCCGGAGGTGCGGTAACGGGTTCTGGAATTGGTTTTAATGAAGCTGTCACCATTACTGGAGAACGTCGCACCATTGGCGATCGCGTTTGGTTGCAAATTAGCCGCCCCGTTAATGCTTGGATTTCTAGCGGTTTTGTGGGGAATGAATCTAACCTGACTCCGAACCCTTGTCGCTAAGAGGGGTGGGTCTATCCCTTTGCTAGTGAGATTCGCAATCTAAAAACGTGAGGAGGTTACGGCGTGATTCGGCTGAGTAACAAGCATCAATCTTGGTTATCTTTAGGGGCGCTGGTGCTGTTAGGGGTACAGTTCCCTGTATTGGCAACCCCAGTACCAGCCCCTGTGGAAATGGCCCAAACGACGGTCGGGCAATGTCGGGCAGCAAGACGCAATATCTTTATTTATCGCGATCGCTCGACCAATTCTCCCTTAAGCGCTTTATCAATTGATGAGCGCGTGCGGTTAGCTGATAATGGGGTGAACGGCTGGATCGCTGTTGATTCCCCCATTACAGGCTTTGTACAAGCGAGCGACCTCAGACCTTGTGTTGAGCAGCCGGTGGCGTCTCCCCAACCCCAACCTCAACCCCAACCTCAACCCCAACCTCGTCCGCCCATTGCGGCCAATACCTGCCGCCAAGTGAGTTGGGATGAAGGCTTGGAAGTGAAACGCGCCCCCAATGGCGATCGCGTCGGCGGCGTTGCCTATGCCCAACAGGTGACGCTCACTGGCAACCAGCAAGCGACCTTCGATCGCGATCGCAATGCGAACCGTTTGTGGGCAGAGATTTCCTCGCCCGTTCGCGGTTGGGTAACGAGCGGCTTGGAAGGCGGAGGAAGCAACCTCGCGCCCTGCGGCACCGTTGTGGCTCGACCGCCTGCAACTCCTCGTCCCGCACCTGCCCCAAACCTTTGTCGGCAGGTGGTTTGGCGAGAGGGGTTAGTTATCCAGCGCACTCCCAATGGCGATCAAGTGGGTAGCGTGACGTTCCAACAACAGGTACGGGTTACGGGTAACGAGCGCGTTCTGCCCGATTCTAGGGGCGGTGGAAATCGCGTTTGGGTTGAGATTTCTTCGCCCGTGCGGGGATGGGTAACAAACGGCACGACGAACAGTCGCGGCACCAATTTAGGCCCCTGTAGTTGATTCGTTTTGAATAATGGGGCAGATAGGGCTGTGGCGATCGCCCCAAGTTGAATGCTCTGAAGGTTCCCAATGATTGAGCAGTTGCTGTAACTCTTGTTTGAGGGTTAGAAGCTGCTCAATTTTTTTGTCAATTTCTGTGACTTTTTCTTCCAATTGGTGCCGAACTTCACCGCAGGGCAACTCGCCGCGATCGTAAACCTCTAAACATTGTTTAATCTCGTTTAAACTTAACCCCAAACTTTGCGCCCGTTTAATAAAGGCAAGGCGCATCATCACCTGGGGAGAAAACTGGCGAAATCCACCATCGGTGCGATCGTCTGCACGAATTAAGCCGAGTTCTTCGTAGTAGCGAATGGTTTTAATCCCAATTCCGCTGAGAGTCGCGACTTGACCAATCAGTAACAGGGGTTGAGTTAGCACGATCGTGGGGTTTGATAGGGAGCTTTTCTTTCTTTGTATGATAGCGCCCTGTTTAGGCAAGCTTCAGGGTTTGCAACAGCCGTTGAGCGATCGCCCTCATCAACAGTTGCAGGCTGGGTGAATGCGCGATCGCCCAACCATTAATCAGCAAGCAGACGGTTCCCAAGGTAAACAGAATATAGGTAGGAGCCATTACCACCCCCACTGCAAACCAACTGAGGATGTGAAAGAACATCGCGATCGCCGGTAAACTCGCGACACTGGCGGCGATCCAAATTTGCCTTTGGGGACGACCGAGAAATGCGATCGCTAGCGTCACAATCGTCGCTACGAGGTTGGCGGGAACTAAAAACGCGCAGATAGCAACGCAGTGTTCCCTGGAAAATTCCGAGAGGATATGAAGGTTGAGCATAAATACTATTTTGCAAGAGATTTCGATAAACCGAAGTAGAATTGCCAACTATTTTTGAATCCTTAACAACTTCCTCAGCTTTCTCTCTTGACTCTCCAGCGAGCTGGAGACTATACGCTAAAAATGACAGCAGACTTTCAAGCAAGAGGTTTAGCGAACCGTGGAAACCACCCAACTCCAGCTACACGGTATGATGTGCGCCTCATGTGCCAGCGCCGTCGAAAAAGCCATTCAAAATGTCTCTGGCGTTCAGACTTGTCAAGTCAACTTTGCCGCAGAACAAGCCACAATTGAATATAATCCTCACAAAACCAGCCTAGAGAAGATTCAACAGGCGGTTGCCAATGCCGGGTACCAAGCCCAACCTCTAGAAGCCGAAACCGAAGATAGCCTAGACGCTTCTCAACAGGCAGTACAAGAAGATTTAAAGCGTAAAACGATTGTTGGCGTTATCGTTAGCGCAATTTTAATTTTTGGCGGACTCCCGATGATGACAGGGTTAGAAATTCCCTGGATACCCCTATGGTTGCATCATCCCCTATTGCAATTGGTGCTAACCACGCCCGTGATGTTTTGGTGCGGCAGCCTCTTTTTTAGAGGAGCCTGGAAAGCACTTCAACATCGTACGGCGAATATGAATACCTTAATCGCAGTTGGTACGGGAGCCGCTTATCTTTATTCTTTATTTGCCACCTTTTTCCCCCAAGTTTTGCTGGCTCAAGGTTTAACCGCTGATGTGTACTATGAAGTGGCAGCCGTCATCATCGGCATGATTCTATTGGGGAACTATTTTGAAGCTAGGGCGAAAAAACAAACCTCCGCAGCCATTCGCGCTCTTGTGGGGTTGCAAGCCAAAACCGCCCGCGTCATTCGTCATAATCAAGAAATTGATATTCCCATCGCTCAAGTTAAAGTCGGAGATATTGTCTTAGTGCGTCCCGGCGAAAAAATCCCCGTCGATGGCACGATTGTAGAAGGGAGTTCCACCGTTGATGAATCGATGGTGACAGGCGAAAGCATCCCCGTGCAGAAGAAACCGGGCGATGACGCGATTGGGGCGACGATTAATAAGACGGGAAGCTTTAAATTCAAAGCCTTACGAGTCGGGAAAGATACCGTTTTAGCTCAAATTGTCCGGTTAGTGCAACAAGCCCAAGGCAGCAAAGCCCCCGTACAAAGATTAGCCGATCGCATTACGGGTTGGTTTGCACCAGCAGTGATTGCGATCGCCATCCTCACCTTCTTAATCTGGTTCAACTTTACCGGAAATCTCACCATTTCCCTGATTACCACCATCGGCGTCTTAATTATTGCCTGTCCCTGTGCTTTAGGACTAGCAACGCCAACTTCAATTATGGTAGGCACCGGAATTGGGGCAGAACATGGCATTTTAATTCAAGGCGGAGAAAGCCTAGAACTGGCGCACAAAATCCAAACCCTCGTTTTAGATAAAACCGGAACCCTCACCCAAGGGAAACCCGTCGTCACCGACTTTGTAACCGCGCGCGGAACCGAAGACGGAAACGAACTCAAGTTGCTGCAACTCGCCGCCGCCGTAGAACGCCACTCAGAACACCCCCTCGCTGAAGCCATCGTCACCTATGCCAAAACGCAACAGGTGGCTACCCCCTTACCAGAGGCGCAACAGTTTGAAGCGATCGCCGGGGCAGGCGTGCAAGCCCAAGTGCTAGATCGCCTCGTCCAAATTGGCACTACGCGCTGGATGCAAGATTTAGGCATCGATACAAGCGCCCTTAGCGGTCATCTCCAGGCCCTAGAACAGGCGAGCAAATCCACCGCTTGGATCGCCATCGACGGGCAAGCCGAGGGGCTATTGGCGATCGCAGATGCCTTAAAACCCTCTTCTCCCCAAGCCGTACGAGCCTTAAAAAAAATGGGATTAGAAGTCGTCATGCTCACCGGCGATAACCGTGCCACCGCCGAAAGCATCGCCCGCCAGGTGGGAATTACCCGCGTCTTCGCCGAAGTTCGCCCCGATCTCAAAGCCGAAACCATCAAAGCCATTCAACAGGAAGGCAAAATTGTGGCAATGGTAGGCGATGGCATCAACGACGCCCCCGCCCTAGCCCAAGCCGATATTGGGATTGCTATTGGTACGGGAACCGATGTGGCGATCGCAGCCAGCGACATTACCTTAATTTCCGGTGACTTACAAGGCATCGTCACCGCCATTAAACTCAGCCGCGCCACCCTCAACAATATTCGCCAAAACCTCTTTTTCGCCTTCATCTACAACACCGCCGGAATTCCCATCGCGGCGGGTATCTTATACCCCTTCACCGGCTGGTTGCTAAACCCCATCCTCGCCGGAGTTGCAATGGCATTTAGTTCCGTCTCCGTCGTCACCAACGCCCTCCGCCTGCGAAAGTTCAAGTCAAATTAGAGTTCCGAGTGAGAAGAGGGTGGGGGGATGGGGAGATGGGGGGAAAAGAGTGCTGAGTGCTGAGTGCTGAGTGCTGAGTGAGAAGAGGGTGGGGAGATGGGGAGGTGGGGGGAAAAGAGTGCTGTTGCGCGGTTCTTCTGCGAAGCAGTGTGCTGAGTTGATAGTTATCAAGTTTTCCTGTTTCTTTTTCTCCCAACTCCCAACTCCCCTCTTCCCCCAACTCCTAACTCCCAATTCCCTTCTTCCCCAACCCCCAACCCCCAACTCCCAACTCCCTTCTTCCCCAACCCCCAACCCCCAACTCCCAACTCCCTTCTTCCCCAACCCCCAACTCCCAACTCCCAATTCCCTTCTTCCCCCGTTCTCAAACCAGGAGATAATCTATGAAAAAAATCACCCAAACCCTGATCGCTTGCGGTATTTTGCTTGGGGTGGGAGGCAACGCGATCGCTGTTGCTCAATCTCCTCACCCCCACACAGCAGCAAGAGAACAGTTTCGTTATATCGAACAACCCTTACCTCTCAAAGTCGGTCTGACTTTAGGAGGATTAGGCTTAATCGGACTAGAGTTATGGTGGTTTTTAGGGAACTCCTCTCCCTCCCAAACCACCGATAACGAAAACCCAAACACAGATTGAATCTCTAGGCGGTTTGCACTAACTTAGCGCTGAGATCCCACATCTGTTCGGCTTTTTCATCATCGCGGGCTTGGGGAGACACTTTCTGAACGAAAGATTTGCCCTCTTTCTTCTGACGATTTCCCCAACTCCAGTACACGCCAGACTGTTTATATTCTGGATCGGCAATGACTGCGGCAACCCGTTCGCCTGCGAGTTCCTGAGAAACATATCCTCCAGTAATGTATTTCTGGAATAAGGGGAAGAGTTTCTGGAACAGCGGGTAGTGGTTGCGGAATAATGGGGTTTCTGCCACGCATCCCGGATAGAGAGAACTAAAGGTAATTCCGGTGGACTCGTGATAGCGACGGTGCAATTCTCGCATGGTTAGCACGTTGCAAACTTTGCTATCTTTGTAGGCTTTGACGGGTTCAAAACTTTTACCGTCAATCATGGAAATCGGCTCTTTAAAGCCTTCCGCAAATCCTTCTAAATTACCCAAGTCTGGGCGAGGGGGAATCTTTCCGCCTAACTCATCGGGGTTGTGGGTAACGGTTCCTAAAATCACCAAGCGCCGATCGCCATAGGAAGAACGCTTGAGATCCTCTAACATGAGGTTACACAGCAGAAAGTGACCGAGGTGATTGGTGGTCATGGTGAGTTCATAACCTTCTGGACTGCGTAGGGGTTCTTTAATTAAGGGCATATAAATTGCCGCATTGCACACCAGCGCATCCAAGGTGAAACCCCGCGCCCGGAAGTTATCTACAAACCGCCGCACGCTTTCTAATGAACCGAGATCGATGTGCATCAAGGTATAACTCCCCTGGGGAATTTCGATGCTTTCGGCCGCTTTTCCGGCTTTGTCTAAGTCGCGACAAGCCATAATGACGTGCCATCCTCGTTTGGCAAGTGCTTTTGCTGCATAAAGGCCAACTCCAGAAGAGGCACCTGTAACGACAACCGTGGATTTACGATTCTGTTCCATTCTGGCTAAGGATCTAAACAAACTGTTGTTAACTCTTTCTAGGATCTCACAACACGCTCATCCGTTTGTGGCGATTTTTTGATGCAGAACATAGAAAGCGCTAGCGCATGGGTAGGGGTTGCCAATCGGAAAATCCGGAGAGATGATCCCAATAGGCAAGGTAGCCGGTAATCGCCCAAATTGCGGCCGCTAACAACAACACGACGACGCCCACCAAACGGAAGATCCGCACATTTCGCCAATATAAGGCGGGGGCGGCACAGACTCCACCTAAGCCGGATAAGATAAAACCGATTCCCGATAGTAGCGGTTGGCGAGTGAGGTCGAGGTTAATCATCCGAACGCCAAGTAAAATGGCGACTAATCCTGCAAAGAAAGCATAGATGGCAACTGTGATTAAGTCCCATCCTTGGGCGATCGCAATTGAGGCGGTCATAAACAGGATGCCAAACAAAACGGAGGTTTCGCCGAAGGCAATGTTAAAGCTACCAATCACTGGCCAGGTGAAGATCATGTGTAAGCCAGTGACTAGGGCGATCGCGCCAACCATGCCAAATCCAGGAATCCATTTTTTGGGGTTAACTTGATCTAAACCTTCGTAAACATAGTAAGCCAGAATTACAAATCCGGCGACCATGTTAATCAGCATTAAGGTGATGTAGTCGATAAACATGCAGCAGTTTCTCGGTAATGAAAGGACAGTGAATTTGAGACTCTGAGGTTCTCTGCTTTGATTTCCCCTTGCTCAAATCTCAGTTTAGTGAATCTGCTGTCATTGACTGATGAATGGAAGGGTTCAGGGGGGAGGGCTATTTAATTCCAGCTACCGATTAATTCACCATTGCCAGCGATGACTTCACCAATAGGATAGGCGGGAATTTGAGTATTTTCAAAGTGGGTTAGGGTTTGTTGTTCGGCTTCGGGGGAAACAATAACGGCAAAACCAATCCCCATGTTGAAGGTATTGAACATTTCCGGTAAGTTCACGTCTCCGGTCTGGGCTAGCCATTGAAAAATTGCCGGAATTGACCATTGGTGATGGTCTACTTTAACAGCTTGTCCGCTACCGAGGCAGCGCGGTAGATTTTCTGGCAAACCACCGCCTGTAATATGCGCCAGGCCATGAATGGGCAATCCCGAACGCAGGGCTTCTAAGATGGGTTTGACATAAATTTGGGTGGGGGTTAATAGAACGTCTTGTAACGATTGACCGCCCAATTCTTCAGGGCAATCTTGCCAATTGTTACCCTGATTTTCGATAATTTTACGGACTAGGCTGAATCCGTTACTGTGGACGCCGCGACTGGCTAATCCGATAATGCGATCGCCAATCTGAACTTGAGTGCCATTGAGCATTTTGCTCTCTTCCACAATTCCCACGCAAAATCCCGCGAGATCGTATTCCCCAGGTTGATAAAAACCGGGCATTTCTGCGGTTTCTCCTCCCAACAAAGCACACCCAGCAGTTTGACAGCCTTGAGCAATTCCAGCCACCACCGCCGCGAGTTGGTCGGGGTTGAGTTTTCCAGTGGCTAAATAATCCAAGAAAAAGAGGGGTTCTGCACCGCAGGTTAAAACGTCGTTGACGCACATAGCCACTAAATCGATGCCTACCGTATCGTGACGATCGACCGTATGGGCAATCTTGAGTTTAGTTCCGACTCCATCAGTTCCGGACACCAAAATCGGGTTTTGATATCCCGTTGGTAGCCTGAAGCAGCCGCTAAACCCGCCCAAATTGCCTAAAACTTCCGGTCTGTAAGTGTTTTCAACCAGGCGGCGAATCTGCCCCACAAAGGCACGACCGGCTTCTACATCGACACCCGCTTCGCGATAATCCATGAATTTACTAGTACCCTAATTGACTCGTTGCAGTATTCTACTTGCTTCGCTGGTCGCAACGAATACTGGTATATGGAGATTTTGGCGATCGCAAATATGAAGTTTCTGTAAAGTTAGCATAAAGTTGCGGATTGAGATAATGAGGTTTAAGCCCAGTTGTAGTAAGCTTTTGAGCAGAAAATCTATTATGAAGTTTTGATGAAGTTCTCCGTGTTTGTCTTAGATCCCCGATCCCTAATCCAAAAAGTTCGTGTTACTCTGTTGCAGTTCCATTGCCAAACCTGAAAACGAAACGAGTATGAGTTGGAATGTCAATTCCAGGGTTCTCCACCCCACCTCACCCAACTCACAGATGTGTAGCTGTACCCAATACAGCATCGGTGCATCTAATTCGATTTTCAACGGCTCTTCACAACGAACTATGAAACACAAACTTTGGAGTGGTCTAACAGCGGCCCTACTGATGACAGCCTTGAGTACGGCACCCTCAACCCATGCCGAACCGCTCAAAGAGCAAACTCGTCAGGATGCCAACGAAACCCCTCAAGCAAGGGACGGCGCAACCCCTCAACTCACCTCTGCTCGCGAGAGCGAAGCCGTTAAAGTTGGGGAATACCAAACCTGTCCAGAAACCTCGGTTTCCTGTATCGGTGCGGTTCCCACAGGGAGTGCTTCACAACCCGAAGTCATCGCCAAAATTCAGCCCCACGAACTCGCAGGACGCGAAGCCGCAACCGTATACGTTCGGAACATCCCCGTCCTGACTTTTCTGGGAAACACCCCCTCAAACCCAAGCAATACAGTCAAAGTGGGTGAAATCGACGGCGAGACCCTAGCTTCCGAAAACAGTTCGGCAAACGACAAACAATCCAACCAACCGGACGCTTCAGAACCCATCTGGCGTGCCACCACCCTAGCCGCCAGACTCAACCAACTCAACCGAGAAAACCTCGACGCCAACACAATCACCGTCAGTTGGCAAGCCGCCACAAACGAGAGTCCAGAACATTACACGATTAAAGTAGACGGCAAAGAATTAGTCGCCTTCAACGCCGAAACTCAGCTACCCGACTCCACCAACAATCCGGCCGAAGACGCCCTACAAGCAACAAACCGCTTGCGTCGGCAGATGGGGAACGCCCCACCGTTACGAGAAATCGAAGGCAGACCGCAGCCTCAACCCCTTGCGATCGTTCCCAAACAATTTAACCCGCTTGCAGAGTTCAAGGGCATAGCCTCCTGGTACGGCCCAGGCTTTCATGGCAACCGTAGCGCCAGCGGCGAAATTTTTAACCAGAATGCTCTCACCGCAGCCCATCGCAATTTACCTTTTGGTACGCTAGTGCGCGTCACCAACCTAGACAACGGGGCATCAGTTGTCGTGCGAATTAACGATCGCGGCCCATTTACTGGCGGTCGCATTATTGACTTATCTGCCGGTGCTGCCCGCGTTCTCGGACTCATCCATTCTGGAGTCGCCCCTGTACGGGTTGAAGTCCTAGGCGCTCAGAGTGCTTCCAACTAAAATCTTTTCCCCCATTCAATCGCAATTTGAGTAGAGGCAACCCAGCGTTGTCTCTACTTCCGTTCGCTTATATAGCCAAGTGCTTTTCTAAGTGCTTCTCTAAGTGCTGAGTGTAAAGTGCTGAGTGCTGAGTGGGAATAGTAGTGCTGAGTAGAAAGTGCTGAGTGCTGAGTGGGAATAGAGTGCTGAGTGTAAAGTGCTGAGTGCTGAGTGGGAAGAAAGTGCTGAGTTTCAACAGGGTGTTGAGTCTGAAGTTTCCCCCCAACCCCCCATCCTCTTCTTCCCCAACCCCCAACTCCTAACTCCCAATTCCCTTCTTCTCCCCAACCCCCCATCCTCTTCTTCCCCAACCCCCAACTCCCAACTCCTAATTCCCTTCTTCCCCAACTCCCAATTCCCTTCTTTCCCCAAATCTCCCGTCCAACTTTCCAGAGTGAGAATACACTACTAGAGGGATGTTTTTGATTGAGATCGGGGGGTTTTGGTGCGCCTGCTGACAACGGTTGTTGCGTTGCGCTGCTATTTAGAGCAACAGCGCTTGCTTGAGAGAAAGCCCGAACAACAAGGGCGGAACGATCAATTTTGGGATTGTGGTGAAGACGGAGTGGCGTCATCTTCTTATCCTAAGCACCGAGAAGTCGGTCTGGTGCCAACAATGGGGGCGCTGCACGCGGGTCATCTCAGCCTGATCGAACAGGCTCGACAAGAGAATGACATTTTGATTGTTAGTATTTTTGTCAATCCTTTACAATTTGGACCGACAGAGGATTTTCAGAAGTATCCTCGTCAGCTCGAACGAGATTGGCAATTGTGCGAGGATGCGGGGGTGGATGCAATTTTTGCGCCGCCGCCTGAAGAATTGGGCATTCCTAGCCGTAGCAGTTCTGAGCGATCGCCAATGGTGCAAGTGATTCCCCCTCCAGAAATGACCTCTGGGCTATGCGGGCGATCGCGCTTGGGTCATTTTCAGGGTGTTGCTACTATAGTTACAAAATTATTTAATCTCATTGAACCCCAACGCGCCTATTTTGGCCAAAAAGATGCCCAACAATTAGCTATCATTAGACGTTTGGTAGCCGATCTGAATTTTCCGATTGAGATTGTCGCCTGTCCGATTATTCGCGAAGCGTCAGGACTGGCTTTAAGTTCGCGCAATCAGTATTTATCGCTCCCCGGAAAACAAACCGCAGCCGTCCTTTATCAAGGTTTACGACAGGCCGAGCAAGCATTTTTCGGTGGCGAGCGATCGCGTTTAGGATTGGTAGAAGCGTTCCAATCTCAATTAACGGAATATCCAGAGGTTCAGTTAGAGTACATTGATTTGGTTCACCCGCATACGTTAATGCCTTTAGAACAGATTGAAGAAATTGGCTTACTGGCGACAGCCGCCCGCATTGAATCGACACGCCTAATTGATAATCTTGTCCTGCGCGATCGCGCCCCCATTGTCGCCATTGATGGGCCGGCGGGAGCTGGCAAATCGACGGTTGCGCGTCAAGTAGCTCGTGCTTTAGGGCTGCTTTACCTAGATACTGGGGCAATGTATCGTGCGGTCACATGGCTGGTGCTGCAATCGGGTTTAGCGCTAGATGATGAAGTGGGAATTGCTGAGTTAGTCAGCCGCGCTTCGATCGATCTAACGCCAACCGAAGTTTGGATTAATGAGCAAAATGTTACCCAAGCAATTCGCTCAATTGAAGTCACCTCTCGCGTTTCTGCTATTTCTGCCCAACGCGCTGTTCGCCGAGAACTGGTCAAACAACAGCAGCAATGGGGAAATAAAGGGGGAATTGTGGCAGAGGGTCGCGATATTGGAACCCATGTCTTCCCTAATGCAGAGTTAAAAATCTTCCTTACGGCTTCCGTACAGGAGCGAGCGCGCCGTCGCCAGCAGGATTTTAGCGTGCAAGGAGAACAATCGGTGAGCTTGCAGCAGTTAGAACGGGATATTTCCGAACGCGATCGCGCCGACAGCAATCGCTCGATTTCCCCGCTGCGTAAGGCTCCAGACGCGATCGAAATTCAATCCGATCGTCTCAGTATTGCTGAGGTGACGGAACGGATCGTCAACCTCTATCAGCAGAAGGTTATGACTTCTGCTTTAAATGGGAATAATTATATACAGAAGGGTCAAACGATAGCGCGATCCGACCTTTAAGCGCGATTAGTGACCGGGATCTCACAATTTGGTGCTTGATGTCAAGTGCCAAATTGCCAAAGATCGCACTTTTCTTGAGCGAAATCGTCCATTCTATAAGAAGAAGCAACCCGATCTCGCAAACCCCAAGTTTCATTCAAGGCTGATTATGTTATCTAAATCTGAATTCGACGATCAACTTCTAACCCAATCGTTCTATCAAGCTCTATTTAATCGTTTCTATCAATCCTGCGTTCGAGCAGGCGATCGCGACAATAACCGCGCCATGCAAACCCTATTGAGCGAATGCACGTTTGGGATCGCCCCTAGTCCTACCGGGGTACAAACTCTATTTATCATCGCTCCCGATCAAGAGTCTGCTCAACTGCTGACGGAATATGTTCCAACGCTGGTGAGTTGTGCAATGGAAATTATGGGAGGAGTCAACCAAACCGCCATCTGCTTTGTCCCGGTTGAAAAACAAGCTGAATTTAAAGCCGAACTCCGGGAATGCAAGCCATTTTCTCCTAAATTCTTACTGGGTAAAATCTTTGCCCATCCTCCGGAATTTGAGAATAGCGACGACGAGTAAGGGGATCTCCGATCCGTAGCGTCAAGCGATCGCAATATCCGGAATTGACAGATCGCCGCAGTCAAGTAGAATGCTGTCATCAGCTCGATCGGCTAGCAACGTTGAGACACAATCGATAGTGAATCTCTTCAGCAGTTGGATCGATGTCCGGAGTCGTAGCCGCGTTGAATCGCTAAACCCTAGAGATGGGTTGTCATGGGTACAAATTCCAGGAAAGCGCTTTTCCCTTCAGGGTCCTAGAACTTGTACAGATTAAGTCAGAGAAGTCAAGCTAGTTTTACATAACGTGCGATATTGGGACATTTAGAGCAAAGTGCTGAATCCTCAGTCAGGTTAATCTTTAGTCGCAGTTCAGCTTGTCCTAACCGTTATGGCTACAGCTATAAATATTTGTCAGCGATCTTAAAAAGCGTGGGAAATTAACTCTCCCACGCTTTAGATTTTCAGACTTGCCCATTCCCAGTTCCGAGTTTAATCGTTGGAACTGGGAACTTCAGCCCTAAGAAGCCGGTACGGGCACCTTCGCCGCAGAACCTTCGCTGGCTTCTGGGCTATCAGCTTCCGAAGGCGGAACCGCCTGCCAGAATTGACTCAAGGAAACTTCCCAATTTGCTAATAGCATTTTGGCTTTTTCCGAACCCGTGCGATCGGCGTGGGCTGCGATCAAGTCCTTGAGTTGCTGTTCTCCTGCTGGGGTGCTGACGCGTTGCAGTTTGACAATTTCCGGGTTGATGTGTTCGGGGAAAGTGCCATCTTCATCGAGGAAATAGCCCAAACCGCCCGTCATCCCCGCGCCGACGTTGCGGCCCACTTTACCCAGAACGACGATCACGCCACCCGTCATGTATTCGCAGCAGTGATCGCCCGCGCCTTCAATGACTGCTTTCCCTTGGGAATTGCGAACCGCGAACCGTTCGCCCGCTTTCCCTTGGGCAAATAGGGTTCCACCTGTCGCCCCGTAGAGGCAGGTATTACCCACAATCACATTATCGGCGGCAACAAAGGAGCTTTCGGGGGCGGTTTTAATAATAATTTCGCCGCCATTCATGCCTTTTCCTACATAGTCGTTGGCTTCCCCTTCCAGGATCAGCGTCATTCCCGGTAGGATAAACGCCCCGAAACTTTGTCCGGCGCTGCCTTTAAATTTCAGGGTAATATCGCCTTCAAAGCCATTGTTACCATACTGACGGGCGATCGCACCTGCTAGGCGCGTCCCGATGGTACGGTCGGTATTGACGACGCCGACATTCTTTTCAACGGTTCCTTGAGATTGGATCGCCGCTTGAATGTCCGGATCGGCTAAGAGTTGGTCATCTAAAACTGGGCCATTGCTGTGAACGGCTTCGTGTTGGAGGAAACTGCGATCGCTCTTGGTATCGGGTAAGTTGAGTAAACAACCCAAATTCAAAGATTGAGTTTTCGTCAAGCTGACATTCGAGTTGGTTGTCAGCAAGTCCGCCCGACCGATAACTTCATCTAAACGACGATAGCCCAACCGCGCCAACAAAGACCGCACTTCTTCGGCGATGAAGTAGAAGAAATTAACCACGTGTTCGGGAATACCGCTAAACCGCGCCCGCAGTTTTTCTTGCTGCGTCGCCACCCCAACCGGACAGTTATTGGTATGGCAGATCCGCGCCATAATGCAGCCTTCGGCGATCATGGCGATCGAACCAAAGCCGTATTCCTCAGCGCCCATTAAGGCGGCCATCATCACATCCCATCCGGTTTTAATGCCCCCATCGGCCCGCAGGAGGACGCGATCGCGCAAACCATTTTCCATCAACACGCGATGGACTTCCGTAACGCCCAACTCCCAAGAAACACCCGCGTGCTTAATAGAACTCAAGGGAGACGCCCCGGTACCGCCATCGTGACCGGAAATTTGGATAATATCCGCATTCGCCTTCGCCACACCTGCTGCAATGGTACCAATGCCAATTTCGGCCACCAGTTTGACGGAGACTTGCGCCTGGGGATTAATTTGATGCAAGTCAAAAATCAGTTGCGCGAGGTCTTCAATCGAGTAAATATCGTGGTGGGGCGGCGGTGAAATTAGGGGAACGCCAGCTTTAGAACGGCGCAGCATGGCGATATACGGGCTGACTTTCTTACCCGGAAGCTGACCGCCTTCGCCTGGTTTTGCCCCTTGCGCCACCTTAATTTCAATTTGGTGGGCGTTCATCAGGTACTCTGGGGTGACGCCAAAGCGACCGGAAGCCACCTGTTTAATCGAAGAGGAGGCGGTATCGCCGTTTCTCAATCCCTTGAGATGGGGTAAAAGTTGAGAACGACCTTCACCATCCACATCATTGAGGACATTAAAGCGGATCGGGTCTTCGCCGCCTTCCCCAGAGTTAGATTTACCGCCGATCCGGTTCATGGCGATCGCTAATACTTCATGGGCTTCGCGAGATAGCGCCCCCAAAGACATCGCCCCAGTACAGAAGCGTTTGACAATCTCTTCGACGGGTTCAACTTCTTCAATGGCAATCGGCGAACGATCGGATTTAAAGTCAAGTAAATCTCGCAGTGCTGTCACCGGACGACCTTGCAGCGATTGCTGGTAAACCTGATAGTGGTCGTATTGGGCAGACTCAACGGCTTTATGCAGCGCTTTTGCCATTTCCGGGCTGTTCATATGGTATTCCAGGCCCGGACGGTAGTTGAAGAAGCCGAAGTTTTCCAGCTTTTTGCTATTTAATTCCGGGAACGCCCGTTGGTGGAAGGCGATGGTTTCGCTAGCTAGTTCCGCCACGCTTAACCCGCCGAGGCGCGAGGTGGTTCCAGCAAAGCCCAACTGTAATAAATCGGGGCCAATACCAATGGCTTCAAAGATTTGCGCCCCATGATAGGAGGTGAGTAAAGAAATCCCCATTTTTGAGAGGATTTTCAATAACCCGGCTTCAGTCGCCTTGCGATAGTTCTTTTGGGCTTCCTCCACGGTCAGGGAGGCGATTCTACCCCGTTCCATCAGGCTTTGTGTCTTACCATCCGCCCACCAGTGACGCACGGTTTCTAGCGCCAAATAGGGGCAAACGGCGGACGCCCCGAACCCAATTAGGCAGGCGAAGTGATGGGTACTCCAGCATTGGGCAGTATCCACGACGAGGGACGCGTGACAGCGGAGGCCTTGGCGGATCAGGTGATGGTGAACGGCCCCCACGGCGAGGAGGGGGGGAATATAGGTGGTTTCAGCAGCAAGGGTACTGGCGCGATCGCTCAAGATCAGGATTTTTGCGCCCTGGCGGACGGCTTGGGCGGCGCGATCGCGTAACTCTTCTACAGCTTTGGCCAACCCTTCCGGGCCGCTTTCCAGGCTGTACAGGGTCGATAGGGTGACGCTGGGGAAGAGGTTGGGGGTACCGCCGTTTCCGGTTGCCCATTCTCCGTTAGCGATCGCGGTGAGTTCGGCGTCGTTGAGAACGGGGCTATCCAGCCTCAGTTGACGGGCGAGTTCGGGGGTAGCTTCTAAGAGGTTCCCGCGATCGCCTAATGGCATACTCAAGGACATCACCAAGCTTTCCCGCAGGGGGTCAATGGCCGGGTTGGTGACTTGGGCAAACCGCTGTTTAAAGTAGTCGTAGAGGACGTGGGGTTTGCGGGAGAGGATGGCTAGGGGGGTGTCGTCGCCCATACAGAAGGTCGGTTCTTTCCCAGTTCCCGCCATCTCTTCGACGATCATTTCCACGTCTTCCGCCGTGTAGCCAAAGGCGGTTTGATGGGCTAGCAATTCGGTTGCGTCGAATTGCGCTTCGGTGTTAAACGGACGATGCTCTAAGGTGTGGCGGTATTGTTTCAGCCACTGACCGTAGGGGGCGTTTTGGGCGATCTGCTCTTTGACTTCCCAGTTGTGCAGCAGTTCGTGGGTTTCGAGGTTGATGGCGATCGTTTGTCCGGGACCGAGGCGTCCTTTTTCAATGATGTCGGCTTCATCTAATTCGACCGCGCCAGCTTCGGAGGAAACGACCACATAACCGCTTTGGGTGACGCAGTAGCGGGCGGGACGCAAGCCATTCCGGTCGAGGGTTGCGCCGACGGTGGTTCCCTCGCTGAAGACGATTAAAGCGGGGCCATCCCAGGGTTCTTGAATGCCGGAGTAGTATTCGTAAAAGTCTACAATTTCCGGGCGGTTCGCCAGTTCGGGTTGATTTTTGTAGGCTTCCGGGACGAGGATCATCAGCGCTTCTTGCGGCGATCGCCCTGAGCGTACCATCAACTCCATAACGTTATCGAGGTTGGCGGAGTCGCTATTGTTGGGGTTCACCAGGGGACGCAGTTCGTGGAAGCGATCGCCCCAAGCCTCAGATCGCATATCGGCTTCCCGTGCCATTACCCAGTTGAGGTTGCCCAGCAAGGTATTAATTTCACCATTATGGCCGAGCAACCGCAAGGGTTGAGCTAGCGGCCACTTGGGCATCGTATTCGTACTAAAGCGACGGTGGAAAATCGCAAAAGGACTGGTATAGGTTTCTTGTTGAAGATCGAGATAAAATTCGCCCAATACCGCCGACCGCACCATCCCTTTATAGATAATTTGGCGGCTAGACAAAGAGCAGATATAAAAGTCTCGCTCGTTGCCCGGACTATCTTTCGTTTCTGCTACTTTTTGCGTGACGTTTTTTTCAATCCGCTTGCGAACTAAATACAGTTCCCGTTCTAAGGCTTCCCCTTGCAAACTTTCGGAAGCGACAAAAATTTGCTCAATTTGCGGTTGATTTTCCGCTGCTTGTTTCCCTAAAACTTCAGGTTTAACGGGTACTTTTCGCCAACCTAATAATTGGAGATTCTCGGCTTGAATCACCTCTTCCACAATCGCCCGACAAACCTCAGCCGCCGCTGCATCTTGAGGGAAAAACACCATTCCCACACCCATGTTTTGAGGGGTCGGCATCGCGAGGTTTTGTTGAGCAAACCATTGAGAAAATAAATCCCACGGAAGGGCTGTCATTAAACCCGCACCATCGCCTGAGTCGCGGTCTGCACTGCAAGCGCCCCGATGCTCTAAGCAGGTTAAAGCGGATAACGATTTAACAATGAGATCGTGGCTAGCGCGTCCCAATCGATCCGCAATAAGACCGACGCCGCACGCATCTCTTTCTTCTACGAGCCAAGGTTGTCCTGCAAAACCAGCCGCACCTGCTTCTAATTTCATTGGGTTATTTTGACCTGCGTTGTTGTTCATGTGGGGGGAAGATGGATTCATCTATTATTAATCCTGAAAAATCAGTAATTGAAGGCTCAATTGTGAGGAATAAAAGCGTTCCAAAATCAAGATTTAATATTCATAAAAATCGACAATAATGACCCGTTTCTTTATCCAATATTTAGGCTTGAGTTGACTTGAATTAATAAGATTCTGCAAGGGATTGACTGGTGGAACGAAGGTTTACAGTTGTTGGAGCGGGGGACGGAGATCGGGCGATCGCGATCTTGCGGATGAAAATCGCAATTTTTAAGAGAATTAAACAACACTCATCAGGAATGTTGCAAAACCCGTTATCTCCTGCTTTAATCCCCAAAGCATCTGATTGAGAGAGGGGTTGCCACATCGAGTTTCAATTAAACTAGGCAGCTCGCGATTAACAGATCGGCACGCGATGCAAATCGTTAATCTCGATTGGGTGGTTAACTCGGCGCTCAAGGGATAGAGCTAAGATTCTAAAAAATTTCTTAGCTTCTGACAATCCCTGTGACTGCGGTCGGAGTCAAAGCGAGATCTAGCACCCATAAAGTAGGGGCGATCGCAAAGATGGAAGCCATTTTAGAGGGTTTAGGGCAAAGCCGATCGAGTGGGTCGAAGATTTTGCGGGCGCGATCTTGTCGCTTGCTTGGCACTGTTTTTCTATTATGCGGTCAAAGAATCGAGAGAGCGTCAGGGGATTTTAACATCTCCATGCGGCAATCTCGTCAGGAAAGCGATCGCAACTTTAACGAATTGCGACACTTTTACCCCGGCTATGGCACTTGGCGAACTCCAGTCGCCAAAATTGATAAGGTTGCCTGGATCGTTCAGATCTCTCGATTGCGGCGGCTCGATTTCTCACCTAAGCCGCGCAGTTAACCCCTAACTATTTTTCACCGCGCTTGGCGGAAGTCAGTTTACAGATGCGGAGAAGGCTATTTGAGCTTAGATTCCGCTCCTCATAAGGACAACATGCATGGGACAGACTCAGAACTCTTCTCGCCCCTTTTCTAGGAAACCTCGCTCTTGCGCCCAGCCAAAGCACCGAGAACCGCGTCATTATCGCTCGCTCAGGGCGATCGCCGTTTCTGCCTTAATTAGCTTAACCGCCTCCCAAGTCGATTCCTCAGAACCCAATGCCACCGCGCAACTCGCCACTTTACTCAGCCCCCAACTCCCCCCCGCTCAAATCATCTGGGCGCAAGCCCCCACCGTGCTGCAACAAGGGACGCAAGTTGTTCTCAATGGTCGGACTTTAACCGGGGCTTGGAGCCAGTGGCAACAGGGAAATGAAACCCGTTTCTGGATGAGCGATGCAGGATTGATGCAAATTTTGGGCGTTGAGTTACTCAGCAGTAACGATCTAGCCCGCCAGCCGATTCAGTGGTTCTCTCCATCGCCCGCACCGACTCTGAGTTTACCCACTCGCCTGAGCAATCAATATCGCTATTTGGATCTTAGCGAACTCGCGAGCCGCAATGGGTGGCGAATCCAGGCTCAAGGCAATACCCTAAATATTACGTCCACCCCCGCAACGTTTGTGGGAATTCGGCAGGGTAAACAAGCTTGGGGCGATCGCATTGTCATCGATCTCGATCGCGCCACCCCTTGGCAAGTCGTACAACAGGGTCAAAGTTTAACCCTGACTCTAGACGCTCAAGTCTCCCCGGCGCTGGTTAAAGCGTTTAAACCGCTACCGGGCAATCGCCTAACTTCCCTTAAACTCAGTAACAATGGCAATGTGGTGACGCTGCAAGTGGGTTTACCGGCTGTTAGCGATCGCCCTAGGGTTTGGACTCTATCCAATCCCAATCGCTTAATTATCGATGTCCGCGCCGTCGCTTTAGAAGAGAAAAACATTCTTTGGGCTCCTGGGGTGCGCTGGCGTCAGCAACAAGTCGCCCTCGGTTCCTCTGCTTTTCCCGTGATTTGGCTAGAGGTCGATCCGCGCCAAGCGGAGATTGCCCTTAAACCGATTTGGAGCAACCCTCAAACCCAGGTGGGAACCGCGCCCCTAGTCGATACCGCTCGCATCTGGCAAACCGCCGCCGCCATTAATGCTGGCTTTTTTAATCGCAATAATCAATTACCCCTAGGAGCGATTCGGCGCGATAATCGCTGGCTATCGGGCCCAATCTTAAACCGGGGGGCAATGGCTTGGAGCGATCGCGGCGAGTTTAAAATGGCCCGCCTCAGCCTCCAAGAAACCCTCGTAACGACCGCAGGAAGCCGCCTCCCGATCCTCTATCTTAATAGCGGTTATGTTCAATCGGGGATATCTCGCTATACCCCAGAATGGGGCCCCAACTATACCCCCCTCACCAATAACGAACTGATTTCGATTGTCCGGGGGAATACAATCGTTGCCCAGCAGCAGCTAGGCGTCGCCGGAACTGCCCCCGTTGCCATTCCTTCAGATGGGTATCTTTTAGCCGTACGCGGCTCCCAAGCGGCGGCTCAAGGTCTGGGTGTGGGGACTCGCCTGCAAATTGAAAGTCGTTTAACTCCTGCTGAGTTTGAACAATATCCCCAAATCCTCGGCGCAGGGCCGCTGTTAGTCCAAAATCGCCAAGTGGTGCTAGATGCTAAGGGCGAACAGTTTAGCGAGGCGTTTATTCAACAAAGAGCGCCCCGAAGTGCGATCGCGACTACCGATCGGGGAACACTAATCTTAGCGGCGATTCATCACCGCGCTGATGGTCTAGGGCCAACCTTGGCGGAAACCGCTCAACTGATGCAGCGGATGGGCGCAATTGAAGCGCTCAATTTAGATGGAGGAAGCTCAACCAGCCTCTATCTAGGCGGTCAGTTAGTCGATCGTCCGCCTCGCAATGTCGCCCGCGTCCATAATGGTTTGGGGATTTTTGTTACACCTCGTTAAGCTTGGGTTCAAGGTTCCTTCAAATTTCTGCGGATGAGATGAAGAGTTGGTGTAAATTGGCTCAAATCATCAACAGGCGGGTGACACCCCCCTAGACGGATCTGTTATGTTTGGCTTGGCTGAACCCATAGGTGGGTTGTGCCGTTGAGTCAGCAGCAATTATTCTTGGACTTCATGGAGGTTTAGATCGTGACCCAACTTCAAGAAACGGCTCAAGTACCTGTTTTACCTTTACCGGCGGCTGTTGCTCCTAGAGGCGTTGCTGCAACTGAATTGCGTCCTTGGGGATCGTTTACGGTTCTGGAAGAGGGCAGAGGCTATAAAATTAAGCGGATTGAGGTCAAACCCGGTCATCGTCTGAGCCTGCAAATGCACCACCACCGCAGCGAACACTGGATTGTGGTTTCGGGAACGGCAAAGGTAACGTGCGGCGAGCAAGAAACGGTGATCTACAGCAATCAGTCTACCTATGTGCCGCAATGCACGCCCCACCGCCTGGAAAATCCTGGGGTGATTCCGTTGGTGCTGATTGAGGTGCAAAATGGGGAATATCTGGGCGAAGATGATATCGTTCGCTATCAAGATGATTACGCCCGGACGAACAAACCCACCCCTGCTTGCTAAGAAGTTATGATTCATTTAAGCCCATCCGCTGCTAGCGAAATTCGCCGCCTTCAAGCCAATGCGCCCTCTCGGTCTTATTTAAGGCTGGGCGTCCAAAGTGGCGGCTGTGCGGGATGGGCTTATACGATTGATTTTGATGCTCAAATGCGCTCTAGCGATCGCGCTCTAGAAAGCCAAGGGATTGCTTTGCTCGTAGACGAACAGCACTGGCTCTACCTCAAAGACCTGATTCTCGACTACTCAGAAGATTTAATGGGCGGCGGTTTTCGCTTCACCAACCCGAATGCGACCCAAACTTGTGGATGCAGTCATTCTTTTACGGTTGACACATCCACCTAAAAATTGCCATAATTAGAATTTGTTGCAAAGTCTAGCTCAAAATTAGGTCGCACCAGTCGTCCATACTCATGCCCACTATTCAACAACTTATTCGTAGCGAACGCCAAAAGATCGAGAAGAAAACTAAGTCACCCGCGCTCAAGAGTTGCCCTCAGCGCCGTGGCGTTTGTACCAGAGTTTATACAACAACTCCCAAAAAGCCAAACTCCGCCTTGCGTAAAGTTGCTCGCGTCCGCCTAACTTCTGGTTTTGAAGTCACGGCTTACATTCCGGGGATTGGTCATAACCTCCAAGAACACTCTGTGGTGATGATTCGTGGAGGTCGGGTTAAAGATTTACCGGGCGTTCGCTATCACATCATTCGCGGCACCCTGGATACTGCTGGAGTGAAAGATCGGCGTCAAGGGCGATCGAAATACGGTGCCAAACGCCCTAAACAGTAAAATGAAGGATCGGGACTCAGAGGTTTTGAATTTTGAATCCGTTCAAAATTCAAAATTCTTTTGTCAGCCCAAACAGCCGTGAGATAATTTGCTAATCAAGGAAGACCTATGTCTCGTCGTGGAGTAACTCAAAAGCGTACAGTTCCGTCCGATCCCGTCTACAACAGCCGTTTGGTTAACATGATGATACGGCGGATTATGCAGAGTGGCAAGAAATCGGTCGCCGCTCGCATCGTCTATGACTCCTTCAAAACCATTGAAGAGAGAACCGGAACTGAACCTCTAGAAGTGTTTGAAAAAGCGGTTCGCAATGCCACCCCTCTCGTTGAGGTCAAAGCCAGAAGAGTCGGTGGGGCAACCTACCAAGTTCCAATGGAAGTTCGCTCCGATCGCGGCACCTCTTTGGCTCTTCGTTGGTTAATTCAATTTGCTCGTGCCAGAAGCGGCAAGTCAATGGTCAGCAAATTAGCGAATGAATTAATGGATGCAGCCAACGAGAGCGGCAACGCCATTCGCAAGCGCGAAGAAACTCACCGGATGGCCGAAGCTAACAAAGC
The DNA here is from genome assembly GCF_001746915.1 of Desertifilum tharense IPPAS B-1220. Classification (NCBI taxonomy): domain Bacteria; kingdom Bacillati; phylum Cyanobacteriota; class Cyanophyceae; order Desertifilales; family Desertifilaceae; genus Desertifilum; species Desertifilum tharense. Next base: position 49,693 of record NZ_MJGC01000132.1, on the reverse strand, counting down.
ATTTGCCCATTACCGCTACTAATACGGATCGGTAGGTCAAAGATTCCGTAAAATAAAGTATAGAAACTTAACACAAACAGCGACGCAGGATCGAACTGCGTTTCGAGACAAAGGAGGTAGCTGTGTCACGAACCGTCCCGCTGGAGCGAGTACGCAATATCGGAATTGCCGCCCACATTGATGCGGGTAAGACGACAACAACAGAGCGGATTCTGTTTTATTCAGGCATGGTTCACAAACTGGGTGAAGTGCATGAAGGAACGGCCGTAACAGACTGGATGGCCCAAGAACGGGAACGAGGAATTACGATTACGGCGGCTGCCATCAGCACCAACTGGCGGGAGCACCAAATCAACATCATCGACACCCCCGGCCACGTTGACTTCACCATTGAAGTAGAACGTTCCATGCGGGTATTAGACGGCGTAATTGCTGTATTCTGCTCAGTGGGTGGCGTCCAGCCTCAATCGGAGACGGTTTGGCGGCAAGCCGATCGTTATAAAGTCCCTCGGATTGCCTTTGTCAATAAGATGGATCGCACCGGGTCAAACTTTTATAAAGTTTATAACCAGTTGCGCGATCGCCTCCGTGCCAATGCCGTTCCCGTCCAAATTCCCATTGGTAGCGAAACCGAGTTCAGAGGCATTGTAGATTTGGTGCGGATGCGGGCCAAACTTTACAATGATGACCTCGGTAAAGATATCCAAGAAGTCGAGATTCCTGAAGAACTGCTCGAACAAGCCCAAGAATTTCGGACGAAGCTGGTGGAAGCCGTTGCTGAAACGGACGACACCCTCACCGAAAAATATCTAGAAGGCGAAGAATTTACCGAAGAGGAAATTCGCACCGCCCTGCGTAAAGGCACCGTCGAGGGCACCATCGTACCGATGCTGTGCGGTTCTGCCTTTAAGAATAAAGGCGTTCAATTGCTCCTTGATGCAGTCATTGACTACCTACCCGCTCCGGTTGATGTTCCCCCGATTCAAGGAACCTTGCCGAGTGGCGAAGTTGTCGAGCGTCGCGCTGATGATGAAGCACCCTTCTCAGCACTCGCCTTCAAAATCATGGCCGATCCCTACGGTCGCCTTACCTTTGTGCGCGTTTATTCAGGCGTCCTGCAAAAAGGCAGCTACGTCCTCAACTCCACCAAAGGCAAAAAAGAACGGATTTCTCGCCTCATCGTCCTCAAAGCTGACGATCGCATTGAAGTAGACGAACTGAGAGCCGGCGATCTCGGTGCTGTTCTTGGACTCAAAGACACCTTCACCGGGGATACCCTCTGTACAGAAGGTGCGCCCGTCATTCTGGAATCTCTCTATATTCCAGAACCCGTTATCTCAGTGGCAGTCGAACCCAAGACCAAGCAAGATATGGAGAAGCTTTCCAAAGCCCTCCAGTCCTTGTCTGAAGAAGACCCCACCTTCCGAGTCAGCGTTGACCCAGAAACCAATCAAACCGTGATTGCTGGGATGGGCGAACTTCACCTAGAAATTCTAGTAGACCGAATGCTGCGAGAATTTAAGGTAGAAGCCAACGTTGGCGCGCCTCAAGTGGCTTACCGCGAAACCATTCGTAAAGCCGTTAAAGCTGAGGGCAAATTTATTCGCCAAAGCGGTGGTAAAGGTCAATACGGTCACGTTGTCATTGAGCTTGAACCTGGAGATCCGGGAAGTGGCTTTGAATTCGTCTCAAAAATTGTTGGGGGTTCCGTTCCCAAGGAATATGTCTCTCCAGCAGAACAAGGGATGAAGGAAGCTTGCGAATCGGGCATTTTAGCAGGTTATCCATTGATTGATGTCAAAGCGACCTTAATCGATGGCTCTTACCATGATGTTGACTCTTCGGAAATGGCCTTCAAAATTGCTGGCTCAATGGCAATTAAAGACGGGGTTCACAAAGCCTCGCCGGTATTGCTCGAACCCATGATGAAAGTCGAAGTGGAAGTTCCCGAAGACTTTCTGGGTGATGTGATGGGAGATTTAAACTCTCGTCGCGGCCAAATTGAAGGCATGGGATCGGACTCCGGTATTGCTAAAGTTGCTGCGAAGGTTCCCCTCGCAGAAATGTTTGGCTATGCTACGGATATTCGATCTAAAACCCAAGGTCGGGGGATCTTTTCAATGGAATTCAGCCATTATGAGGAAGTCCCTCGCAACGTGGCAGAAGCCATCATCGCTAAAAACAAAGGGAACGCATAGATAGAGAATAAGGAACACACAATTCATGGCACGCGCAAAGTTTGAACGGACTAAACCCCACGTCAATATCGGTACGATCGGTCACGTTGACCACGGCAAAACCACGCTGACTGCTGCAATTACCATGACCCTCGCGGCTCTGGGTAATGCAAAAGCCAGAAAATACGATGATATTGATGCTGCTCCCGAAGAAAAGCAACGCGGGATTACGATTAATACCGCTCACGTGGAGTACGAAACGGAGTCCCGCCACTACGCTCACGTTGATTGTCCCGGTCACGCAGACTACGTGAAAAACATGATCACGGGTGCTGCTCAAATGGACGGCGCGATCCTCGTGGTGTCAGCCGCAGATGGCCCGATGCCTCAAACTCGCGAACACATCCTCCTCGCCAAGCAAGTTGGGGTTCCCAACCTGGTTGTCTTCTTGAACAAGAAAGACATGGTGGATGATGAAGAGCTTCTCGAACTGGTTGAACTCGAAGTTCGCGAACTGCTCAGTTCTTACGAATTTGATGGCGACAGCATCCCCATTGTTGCCGGATCGGCTTTACAAGCTGTTGAAGCGATGACCGCAAGTCCCAAGCTGCAACGCGGCGAGAATGAGTGGGTAGATTGTATCTACAAACTCATGGATGAAGTCGATGCTTACATTCCTACCCCCGAACGGGAAATTGACAAGCCTTTCTTGATGGCAGTTGAAGATGTCTTCTCGATTACGGGTCGGGGTACCGTCGCTACCGGACGGATCGAGCGCGGTAAAGTTAAAGTCGGCGAAACCGTTGAACTGGTTGGTATCCGCGATACTCGCAGCACCACGGTAACGGGTGTAGAAATGTTCCAGAAAACCCTTGATGAAGGGATGGCTGGAGACAACGTGGGTCTGCTGCTGCGCGGTATCCAAAAAGCGGATATTGAGCGCGGTATGGTTCTGGCTAAACCCGGTTCTATCACTCCTCATACTCAATTTGAGGCAGAAGTGTACGTGCTGAAGAAAGAAGAAGGCGGCCGCCACACTCCTTTCTTTGCCAACTACCGTCCTCAATTCTATGTACGGACAACCGACGTAACCGGAACGATCAAAGCCTTCACCTCTGACGAGGGTAGCAATGTTGAAATGGTCATGCCCGGCGATCGCATTAAGATGACTGTAGAGCTAATCAACCCGATTGCTATTGAGCAAGGGATGCGCTTTGCAATTCGCGAAGGCGGTCGGACAATCGGCGCAGGTGTCGTTTCCAAGATCGTGAAGTAGATTTTAGCGTTGGGGTAAAGTACAGCTCTCTAGCTGCTTCTTTACCTCCGCAGCTTGGAGCAGAAAAAGCCTCCCTTTTAGGGTAAAATACTTTTTCTGCTCTACTTTTGTCTGAACTCAGACATTTTTTCTGTTCGTCCCGAACCTTGACAAATAATTCTTGAGAAAGTAAATGGCCACTCTTCAGCAGCAAAAAATCCGCATCCGCCTGAAAGCTTTCGATCGGCGCTTGCTCGATACCTCTTGTGAAAAGATTGTAGATACCGCCAATCGCACGAACGCTACAGCCATTGGCCCCATTCCTCTCCCCACGAAGCGCCGGATTTACTGCGTTCTGCGTTCTCCCCACGTTGATAAGGATTCTCGCGAACACTTTGAAACCCGCACGCACCGCCGGATTATTGACATTTACCAGCCTTCTTCCAAAACGATTGATGCGTTGATGAAATTAGACTTGCCTGCTGGCGTTGATATTGAAGTAAAACTCTAAGGCGAGCCAGCGTTCTCATCCATTTTTGAGTAGATCGAAGTCTTCAGCAGCCGCTGATGAGGCTTCGTTCTATTTGCGTTTTAAAGAGATTCTGTCTCGTGAAGCTTTGAGCAATACGATAGACTAAGTATTAGTCATTATGAGTTTAAGACCCATTGCTTCTATTTGAGGAAGCAAAGCTTTAAGTTTAATTGCCCAAGTATAAGCTGCCTGTTTAGGGAAAAACTAATCACTACATCAATCATGGCATCCTATTCATCAATTGCAGTCAGAGAACTTCCCTTATTTCCCCTTCCTGAAGTTGTGTTATTTCCCGGTAGACCCCTGCCTTTGCATATTTTCGAGTTTCGCTACCGGATCATGATGAACACCATTTTAGAAACGGATAGCCGCTTTGGCGTGCTGATGTGGAACCCGATTCAAGATCAAATTGCACCCGTGGGATGTTGTGCAGAAATTGTCCAGTATCAGCGCCTTGCAGACGATCGCCTGAAGATGCTGACCCTAGGACAGCAACGCTTTCGGGTACTGGAATACGTGCGCGAGAAACCCTACCGCGTCGGTTTAGTGGAATGGATTGAAGACGCACCCCCCGAACAAGACTTAAAACCCCTCGCCAAGGATGTCGATCAACTCCTGCGCGATGTGGTGCATCTGTCAGCGAAATTGACGGGTCAAGAAATTGAACTCCCCGATGATATCCCCGATCTGCCCACAGAGCTATCCTATTGGGTGGCGAGCAACCTGTATGGCGTGGCTCAAGAACAGCAGGCTTTGCTAGAAATGCAAGATACGGCGGCTCGCTTGCAACGCGAGTCGGAAATTCTCACCTCGACTCGCAATCATCTTGCGGCTCGCACGGTTCTCAAAGACACGTTTAACAGCCTGAATAAGTAGCGCCTAGCTAGAAGGCGGTAAGTCAATCGAAATGATGTTATAGCTGCCGAATATTTTGAGAATTTCTGTATAGGTGGCGAGTTCATCTAAGGCGGTTTGAACTTCTGGGTGGCTGGCGTCTGCTTCGAGGTCGATAAAAAAGAGGTAGTCTCCGAGCGATCGCTTCGTGGGACGCGATTCAATGCGACTGAGGTTAATTCCCCGGCTGGCGAACACTTGCAACGGCCCGACTAACGCTCCCGGCACATTCGCCCGCACGCTAAACGCTAAAGAGGTATGACTTCCTCCCGTTGAAGGCTGCAATCCTAACACCCAAAAGCGCGTGCAGTTATCGGGGCGATCGTTGATGGGATGGGCGAGAATGGGCATTCCGTAGAGTTCGGCGGCGCGTTGAGAGGCGATCGCGCCAATGTGGGGATTTTCCTCCAAGTGCTTTAAGGCTTCGGTGGTGGAATTTGCTGCCAATAACTGGACGTGGGGCAAATGTTGTTCTAGCCATTCCTGACATTGAGCTAACGCTTGGGGATGGGAATAGACCGTTTGAATATCGGCGAGTTCTTTAGCCGTTGAAATCAGAGCGTGAGAAATCGGCAGAACTAACCCTTGCTGAATCTGCAAGCGATCGCACTGCCAAAGACTATCGAGGGTAATGGGGACGCTGCCCTCAATCGAATTTTCCACCGGAGCCACCGTTAAATGCGTTTGACCTTGGGCCGTGGCGCGAACGGTCTGAGCAATGCTGGGATAGGCGCATAACTGCGTTTGTATCCCCTGTTGGTGCAGTAAATGGGCGTAAGCAAATGCGGCGGCTTCTGCGTTGGTGCCCGTGGGGCCCAAATGGGCAATCAAACTTGTCATAGAACTTAATCGGTAAAATTTGTCAAAATTTGTAGGATTAGATTGCGATTGTTTGTCTTCTTCTCATTTTGGCTGAGGGTAATTTTGTCCGATAATCGCCTTGAGATCGGGGATTTCGCGGCTCTCTTGCCCAAGATGGAGTGAGAACGCCCCAGAAAATTTGTAAAATAAATTTACAAAGGATCGCACCTCCTGTAACTTTATCCGGCTTGCCCTATGCCTACTCGATTTGCCGCGTCCCAATCCGTTGAGATGGCAGTTCCTGAACTTGTCGTTCCCATTCAGCATTATCTGCGCCAGCCGCAGCGCCTCGTCAATGCCTTGACTGGAGCCAGCCAAATCGAGTCGTTGAGTGAAGAGCGCTATCGCTTAAAAATGCGCTCTTTAAACTTTATGACGCTTTCTTTTCAGCCCACCGTCGATCTCAAAGTTTGGTCAGAATCCGGGGGAACGATTCACTTAAAATCGATGGGTTGTGAAATTCGGGGGATTGAGTACATTAACCAACGCTTTGCCCTAAATTTGGTCGGCAAGCTCTCGCCAATCTCGCTCAACGGTCAGACCTATCTCAAAGGGAGAGCTGATTTAGAAGTCAGCGTTGAATTACCGCCTCCTTTAAGCTTTGCGCCCACTAGCCTGATTGAAACGACAGGAAACGGCTTATTACGCAGCGTTCTGTTAACTATTAAACAGCGCTTAATGCATCAACTGATTGCAGACTACCGTCATTGGGTACAAGCCGAGACTGGCAATCCTGAGCGCACTTCCAGAACCATTGTGCCAGCCGAAACCCCCCTCTAACGGAGGCGGAACGATTGGCGGTGTAGGGGCGATAAACCGTATTGTTGCAAGGCAAGGCGGTGGCGCTGAGTGCCATAGCCCTTATTCGCCGCCAGATCGTACTCTGGGTAGCGCGTGGAGAGGCGAACGATTAGGCGATCGCGCCAAACCTTCGCCACAATACTAGCGGCTGCGATCGCCAAATTTTCGCGATCGCCTCCCACGATTGTCTGTTGCGGCAACTCCAAACCCGGAATCAATTGATTGCCATCAATCAAACACAACTGAGGCTTCACCTGCAACTTTTCAACCGCCCGCCGCATCGCCAACAAAGACGCCTGGAGAATATTCAACTCGTCAATTTCAGCAACCGTTGCCAACCCCACCTGACAATCAATGGCGATCGCCCGAATCTCGCAAGCCAGTCTTTGCCGCTTGGCACCGCTTAACTGCTTGCTATCCTTAACGCCCAAACGAACCAGCGTCGGGCGCATCGTTTCTGGTAAGATAGCTGCCGCCGCCACAACCGGCCCAAATAAGGCCCCCCGTCCCACCTCATCAACGCCAGCAATCCGAGATAAATCGGCACTCAGCGTCCCAATTGATATCGGGCTTGGCGTTGAGGGTTGCATAGGATTTTCCTATTCCGGTGCTGAAGAACGACGACGGCGACGGCGACGGGTATCTGATGCCGAAGCTTCTGCATCTGCGTCGGTCGAGCTTTCTGAAGCCTCTTCCTCCGAGGAGGCACTCACCAGAGGGCTAACGGGATCGCCTGCTCCGGTAAAGCTAATGTTTTCCTGGGGAAGCTGCACTGGAGCTTCATCTTCAGTCACATCAGCAACAGAAGTTTCAGGAACGCTAACCGCTGGCGCTTGAGGTTTCTCGCCAGGGAGGGTGACTGCAATAATTGCAGACTTGGGATTTTTAACTTCGCGATTGAGCAAAATTAAAGGTGAAATGCCCATCAGAGCGTAAACATCCTGTTCTTCTGGCGTCATTTCCACAGAAATCACTTCTGGAGGAGACACCGTTTTAGGCGACTGACGTTTAGCCGTAACGCGCCGAGAACCTAAGAAGCGATCCGACTTCTCATCCCACTCTTCTCTACCATTGCCACTGAGATCCTCAGCCAACTCTGGCGTATCTAAAGCCAGCGGTTCAGGGGTGGCTTTAAAATTAACGCCTACACTGGGAGCCTCATTGGGGCTGCGGCCTAAATCGCCTTCGCCTCCAATACGACGACGGCGACGCCGCCGATTATTATTTAACCCACTGCGTTCTTGATAGTTGGGATGGTTAATTAAATCTAACTCAGAGGAATCGCGGAAGGTGTCGTACTCGCTTTCGAGATCGTCATTTTGCCAGCTGGGTTGAGGTTCGCTCGGCGCGGGAGGCGCATAGCGTGCATCAACCCGTCGGGTTTCATAGGGGGATTCTGGGGCCGGACGAGTGGGCACATCCTTGAGTACCGTTGCCGAACGTTCAACCAGGGGTTGGGGAACCGTTTCTCCCTCACCTGGCAAATGAACTAAATGACCCAAGCCATTACAGGTTGGACAAGGACGACCAAACAGTTCGTAGATATTTTGACCTTGACGCTTGCGGGTTAACTCAACTAAACCCAGTTCTGAAAGTTGAGCAATTTGCGGTCTGGCTTTATCGGCTCTCAACGCTTTATTAAAGTGTTCTAGAACCTGCAATTGGTCGCGGCGCGAATCCATATCAATGAAATCGACAATAATTACCCCAGCAATATTCCGCAGGCGCAATTGACGGGCGATTTCGGTCGCGGCTTCGCAGTTTGTCCACAATACCGTTTCGCGGGCTGTTGCCGAACGGGTAAAAGAACCGGAGTTCACGTCAATGACCGTGAGGGCTTCAGTCGGTTCAATAATGATATAGCCGCCAGAAGGTAAATCGACTCTGGGCTTGAGGGCTTCGCGAATGGCTGCGTTGACGCGGAAATATTCTAGAACCGGAATGCGATCGCGATGATGATCGATCAACACCCCTTGCGGAGTTTTCCCGCTACTCCAATTGAGCAACTGCTGTTTAACGCGCTTTAAGCCCGTGTGGGAATCCACCACAATCCGATTCACATCGGCATTGTACATTTCCCGCAATACGCGCTGGATAAAGTCATCATCGCGATTGAGTAAAGCTGGCGCGCGGGTAGAGCTAGCTTCCTGTTGAATCGCTTCCCACTGCTTTTGCAGGGTTTCTAAATCTTCCATGATGGCCTCTTCAGCCATCCCTTCTGCTTCCGTGCGAACTAGCAAACCCATTCCCGGTGGTTTGACCAAGATCGCCAGCGCTCTGAGGCGGTTCCGTTCATTTTCCGAACGAATTCGCCGCGAAAGATTCACGCCCCTCCCATAGGGCATTAAAACCAGATAGCGACCCGGTAAGGTAATGTTACCCGTCAGTCGCGGCCCTTTGCTGCCCGTCGGTTCCTTCATCACCTGGACGAGAACCTTCTGTTGGGGAGTCAGCAGTTCTGTAATGGCTCCAGCACTGCGCCGCAGGCGGAGAGGACCTAAATCTGTAACGTGGATAAAGCCATTTCGTTCCGCATCGCCAATGTTAACAAAGGCAGCATCAATTCCAGGCAATACATTTTCGACAACCCCCAGGTAAATGTCACCAACTTGGTGACTTCCGGTGGCAACCACAAGTTCTTGAATCTGATCCTCGGAAAACACAGCAGCTATGCGATGCTGTTCTGCGATAATAATTTGCTTCGGCATTCAATTTCCTCAAAAATTTAGCAGCGCCCCCGGCGCTCAGGTCAAGGTTCATACGAAACGGACAACGATCTTGTCACCGATACGTTTAGTTCCTCGTACGCAGGCATAGCGGCAACATCTAACTCAACTAGAGGGAAAGGGCACGGCAAGAACTGAGTCATTCGCTCGCAATTGCGACCCTTCTTCATACTTTTTCGCGATACTTTTTCGCGGGGATTGCCTTTTGCCTTGACTTGGGTACTGCTCGTGGGCTGCTGGAGATTGTTAGGGAAAACCAAATCGCATAGGGGGATTCGGTATTCGCATGATGCGGGAGGTCGCATCGGCTTGTTTGATCGGTTCCTTCATTCAACGAGTGCAAGTGTCGCGCTTAATGGGCATTCCTGAAGGAAAGAAAATTAAATTTTCCCCAGGACTTGCCTCCTTGAAAAGTCACGACAGCAAGACACGAGATGCAAAAATTCTGGAAGTTTAAGAAGTGACGAGTTCCCCTAAGCATCTGTTGCGGGTTCCCTCGGCAGCGGCCGGCGTGGTTTGACGAGGCCGCTATATCTTCTATAACCCAGTATTATAGCTTGAAGCAAGGATTGCTGAGTGAGAATTGGGAAGAAGGGAGTTGGGGGTTGGGGAAGAAGGGAGTTGGGAGTTGGGAATTGGGGGTTGGGGAAGAAGAGGATGGGGAGATGGGGAGGTGGGGGGAAGAAGGGAGTTGGGAATTGGGAGTTGGGGGTTGGGGAAGAAGGGAGTTGGGGAAGAAGAGATAGAAAAACTTGATAACTATCAACTCAGCACTCACTTCCCTACTCAGCACACCGCTACGCGGAAGCAAGCTACAGCACTTTACACTCAGCACTCTATTCCCCATTCAGCAAGAGGGCTTGACGATGGGTGTGGTAAAGTTCTAACTCTTGTCCGCAGACTTGTTCGAGACAGTAGAGAACTTCTGTGGGACGTAGGAGGGTTCCGTCGTTGCGACAACTGCCTACATAACGGAGGGTGGCTGTGGTTTCGCTTTGGGTGTGGATGAATTCGAGTTCAAAAAGGCGATCGCGTAAATTCACCCGCTGGACTTTACCTGATTTGGTAGTGCGTTCCATTTCTAGGATTGGGGTTGCTAGCACGGCGTTTACCCAATCTTGCCATTGGGCGGCGGTCGTTGCGGCGGCAGTCCCTACGGTAATTATGTATTCTGCCCGATCGAGAATCTGAGAGGCCGCAGGCGCTTTTAGGCCGACTTCTTCGATCCGATAGAGGGGAAAGTCGGGGGGGAGTTGCGCGGCTAGCCGTTGCTGAAACGCTTCTGGGGAGATCTCTTCGGTGAGTTCAAAATCAACAATTTCCCCAGAACTGGTGGCACCGAGGGGAAGGGCATTGGCGATCGCAATTTTCGGCCCCGGATGGTAGCCGCCTGTAAACGTCACGGGTAAAGCCGCCCGTCGCACTGAGCGATCGAACAGCCGAGCCAAGTCTAAATGGCTCAGAAGCGCCATTTCTCCCTGTTTGCCAAACCAGACCCTTAAACGTTTTGACCGGGTTTGGTTGGGCGTATACTGGCCGCTAAATGCCGGAATGGGTGGCGGGGGAACCACGACATTATGACCAAAGTCAACGCCGCAAATTCCACAATGGGAACAGCCCTCAAACGAACAATCTGGAACCGTTGCCGCTTCTAGGGCCTTCTGTAGGTCTGCTTTGAGCCATTCCTTGTCAATGCCCGTATCAATCCGATCCCAAGGCAGCGGCGCGTCTAAAATCGCCTGGTTTTCTCCCGCTTGCTGCATTCCCCAGTCGCCATTTTCCACCTGCCGATATTTCCAGCTTAAACCCGCCTCATCAATGGCTTGTTCCCAAGCCGCAAATGCCCGTTCCAAGCTTTCCCACCAAGCATCCATCCCAGCACCCAGTTCCCAGGCGCGGCGGATGACTGGGGCTAAAGTGCGATCGCCTCGACCCAAAAAGTCCTCCATTGCCGAGAGGCGGACATCGGTAAAATTGGCTTTAATTCCGCGCATTTTGCGAAATTCGGCTTTGAGAAGCGCTTGCTTGCGTTCAAATTCGCTGGTTGAAACGGAGTGCCACTGAAACGGCGTATGCGGCTTAGGCGTAAAGTTAGAAATGGTGAGATTAAAACTTATCCGTCGCCGACCGGAAGCGCGGCATTCCTGTTGCAGCCAGCGCACCGTCTCCGCAATGCCCAACACATCAATATCTGTTTCTCCGGGCAAGCCAATCATAAAATACAGCTTGACCTTATCCCACCCTTGCTCAAACGCCGTTTTTACGCCTCGGAGCAACTCTTCATTGGTTAACCCCTTGTTGATAATATCCCGCATCCGTTGGGTTCCGGCTTCTGGGGCAAAGGTTAAACCGCTTTGACGGGTTCCCCCAATAATATTGGCAATATTTTCATCAAAGCGATCGACGCGCTGGCTAGGAAGAGATAGCGAGATATTCTCATCTTTTAGGCGGTTTTTGACTTCCATCCCCACGGCGGGTAAGGCGAGGTAGTCGGAACAACTCAGGGACAGTAAAGAAAACTCGTTATACCCCGTTTGTCTCATTCCTTGTTCGATGGCGTCCACTACTTGGGTGGGTTCCACATCCCGCGCTGGACGCGTCAGCATTCCCGGTTGGCAAAAGCGGCAGCCTCGCGTGCAACCGCGCCGGATTTCAATCGTTAAGCGGTCGTGAACGGTTTCGACGTAAGGAACTAAACCAATTGAATAGGCAGGAATGGGGGTAGAAACGCGGCGCAAGATTCGTTCCGGTACGTCAGGGCGATTGGGATGGATTGAACCATCTTGGGCCATGTCGTAGAATCGGGGGACGTAGACGCCAGGGACTTGAGCCAAATCTAGCAACAATTCTTCGCGACTCAGACCGCTGTTTTTTCCTTCTTCCATGACCAGGCCAATTTCGGGGAGGAGTTCTTCCCCATCTCCAAGCGCCACAAAATCAAGAAAGTCTGCGTAGGGTTCGGGATTCCCCGTAGCGGTTTGACCTCCAGCAAAGATCAGGGGATAAGCGGTTGATTCTCTTTCTTGCCAGGTCAAGGGAATACCAGCCAAACGGAGCATTTCCAGGATATTGGTTGCCCCAAGCTCGTAACTGAGGCTAAAGCCGAGGATATCGAATTCTTTGAGGGGACGACGGGATTCGACAGCAAATAGAGGGGTTTGCGTGGCGCGGAGTTTGGCACAGAGATCGGCACCGGGCAGGTAGGCGCGATCGCACAATTGCCGAGGTTGGGTGTTGAGGACGTTGTACAGAATAATGTGCCCTAAATTAGAAGCACCGACCTCATACACTTCGGGATAAGTTAAGACCCAACGAACGGTTGCTGTCTCCCAGGGCTTGCGAATGGCTCCTAGCTCGTTACCGAGATAGCGAGCGGGTTTGGTAATTTCTGGGGTTAGTAACTTCTCAACTGCAATGGCCACGAAACATACCTCTGTTCTAATTGGGCGCTTCTTTGAGCCTATCCAAAATTAGAGGCGAAAGGCTATTGGGGACTGAGAAATTTGCTCCACCCATCAGGCTCTAAGCAGCTTGCTTGAGGCTGGCTGCAAAGGCTTCTGAGTTTTCAAAGATTTCAAAAACGCGGTCGAGTTGAGTGAGTTCAAAGATAATCCGCAAAGAGGGAGAAACGGAGCAGAGGGTAAATCGCTGTCCTTGGCGTTGAGCTAAGGATAATGCTGAAACCAGGGCCATCAATCCAGCGCTGTCTAGAGACTCGACTTGGCTCAAATCCACTAGAACGCAAGCGGCAGTTTGAGCCGATACAGCGCTCGTCAGTTGTTGTTGCAGTTCTAGGGCGTTAGCGGCGTTGATGTGACCTTGGGGTTGGATGGTGGTGTATTCAGAAAAAGCAAGAAGAGTCTGCATAACTTTGTCCTTTGCTGGTCGAGCAACTACAAAAACTGCTGGCGATGTCATTGAAGATAAACCTTCTTGAGGAGAATTGACTACTCCCTTTGTGTGGTTTTACGGTAACTTTATCGGTTCAGCCCACTTTTATAAAGTTTTCGGTAAGTGGTTTTACGCAAATGTAAGGGTTTATACGGATTCCGGAAAGACCAGATCCGCACTGCCTTAAACCCTTGAAGTCAGAAACCCTCGGAAGGTCAATCGACTTTAACGACCCCTTAACCCAGAACTCTTTCAATTTAAAAAAGTCTTTCACAGGCAGTCGCTTGAATCCGGATTGAAACGGATTGTGGAGCATCTGCCCTGGAGAGAACTGTTAAATTTGCAACAATTTTTCGCTTGCACACCCTGTTAAAAGCATTGTAGCGAGTTGGTTGGGCAAAGAAGTGACTGAAATCACGCCCGGTCTTAGCCCTGGATCACCCGATATCTCCCCAGATTAGAGGAGACTTTAGTATGTTGAGTTCCACTGGTAAACTATGAAAGCTCCAGGCGCGATCCGTCGTTTAGTGGAAAAAGTCCTATATATTCGGCAGTTAACCCCTGAAATCGAAAACGAAATTAATACCGAATTGACGCGCTTAGGTTATATCTCGGACGTAGACTACGAAGCATTAGAGTTACTGATGGATGAAATGGATGCGGGGCGGATTCGATTGGTTCCTAGCCCCTAGGGAAACAGTCTGCTGGGACTATAAAATTAAAGACTGATGAAGGCGTGCATCTTAGTTCAAAAAATTAATAAGAATATCCTATAAGACAGAGAGTCTGCCCTAGCGTCAGGACAGACGCGATCGCAGGCGTGCAAAATTGGGATTGAATCTCCTAGCCATCGTTAAAAAGCGTATTTCTACGGAATTGTCAACAGGTTGATAGTAGAAATTCCTAGCCGCTTCAAGAAGACGTTTGATGACGGGCTTGCCAGAGTTGTTCAATAAAAGTTCTCAGTTGCTTAGAAGCCGGAGAAGAAGCCGCATTCTCTACAGGCGCTGCATTCATCTCGGCGAATAGGGGAATAACCTCCACATCTAAAGCCAGACGAAACCCGCCAATTGGCCACAATAGATCGCTCCCTTGGCGCAAGTCGCACGCCACCTGAAAAGCCTCGTCTGTTGAAGTTGGGCAAGCTTTCACGAGAACCAAAGGTCTTACCCAAGCGACTTGACGCGATCGCACCACCTGAATCACCTCAGCATAAAGGCGATCGCTACCATTCTCCAGACACACAATCTGACACGGCTGAAGATCGATCTCAACGTTCATAGTGGGAAAAGTGACGGCCCCTTACCTTTTTCCTTCATTCTAGGCAGTTTCTGAGACGAACGGCGTTGCAGTCGCTCCTGCTACTCAACTGGGTAGAATGCGTTAGGCTAAAACAAAGTGAAAAAAACAGTCAGTTTTATCTTGTTGCCCCAAGCATTATGGCTACAGCTAGCCGCAATCGAGCAGTTCGGTTTTCTGGGTATGTAGAATTCGGTTTTCTGCTGCTCTCGATTGAATCCCGCAAAAAAAATTGAGTAAGATAAAACCTAAAGTTTTTCATGACTCATTCTCTCCCAGAATGGGTAGTGCTTCCTGAAGCCACTGCCTCTAAACGGCGACGAGCGCTTCCAACGATTGGGTTAGGCGGTTCGGCGTCCAAAGCAACAGCGTGGGGTTGAGTCAGGAACCCAGATCGCTCTTAATGTCATATTTTTGAAAACAGCAGAGGTGTCAAGCAGTGTCTGTAGAGACCATTGAACAACGTTCAACGGCCCGAAAACTAGCGCCCCGCTATCGCGTTCTTCTTCATAACGACGACTTCAACTCAATGGAGCATGTCGTGCAAACCTTAATGGCAACCGTTGCCAGTCTGACGCAACCTCAAGCCGTCAGTATCATGATGGAAGCGCATAACAGCGGCATTGCCCTCGTGATCGCGTGCGCTCAAGAACACGCCGAGTTTTATTGCGAAACTTTAAAAAATCACGGTCTGACGAGTACGATTGAACCTGATGAGTAACCGAGTGGCAAGCGTTTTTGAACCCTAAACTTCGAGAGTTAGCAGGCTACCCAGTTCCTATCCGTCTGGGAGCCTTTATCTTAGCCCTAGCAGTGGTTTGGCTGCCATTTGCGGCAATTCTCTATGGGGCAGCGCGTCGGCTTAATGGCGACTCTCCAGAGGTCGAAAATGCCCTAACGATCGCAGTGATGGGGCTATTGTTGATTGAATTTCTCATTGGGGTTCGCTATTGGGCGCGTGGGGTTCATGGCATTTCGCACCCGCTGAAGCATTACGGCTTAGGAGGAAGTCGCCAGAATGCCCAGGAGTTGTTCGGCGGCTTAGGGCTAGGGATGAGCTTAACCTTAAGCTTATTTGCCCTCCAGGGGTTGTTTGGCTGGGTGGCGTGGCAATCCGCTAGCTTGCCGTTACCCCAACTGCTGGCTGAAGGGTTTCTGAGTGCTTTGGGGATTGGATTTGCTGAAGAACTGGTGTTTCGGGGTTGGTTGTTAGATGAATTGCGCTACGATTACCGTCCAGGACAGGTTTTGTGGGGGAATGCGCTGATTTTTGCCGTGCTGCACTTCCTCAAGCCGTTGGCGGAGATTTTGCAAAGTTTGCCCACCTTTGGCAGTTTGGTGGTCTTGGGGCTAACTTTAGTGTGGGCTAAACGGGCAACGCGCGATCGCCTAGGCCTATCGATTGGACTGCACGCGGGTTTAGTTTGGGGCTACTACATCATTAATGTGGGGCAACTGATTCAATATACAGATCGAGTGCCCAGTTGGGTGACAGGCATTGATGGAAATCCGCTAGCGGGGGTGATGGGATTTGGATTTTTGATCGCGATCGCGCTGGCGATGCAAAAATGGGCTAGTCTCTCACTCCATTGAAGTTAGAAAATGCTCGTCTAGGGTTAAGGTGGGGGCGATTTTTAAGGGAATTTCCATCATAAATTCTGTACCCTTACCGACGGCAGAACGGCAATAAATTTTACCTTGGTGCTTTTCGACAATGATTTTATAGCTAATGGATAAACCTAAACCCGTACCTTTGCCGACGGGTTTGGTGGTGAAAAAGGGATCGAATAAACGTTGTCTAACGGCTGGTGAAATTCCCGAACCGTTATCGGCGATCGCAATTTGCACCCACTGCGTTTCTAATAAGCGGGTTTTGAGTAAAATGGTAGGTCGATCTGGGGGTAAGTGCGAAACATAGCAAAGGTCTTCCTCTGGAGATTCAGCCGTCTCTTTGAAGGAGTGCGCTTGGGTTTCAAATTTAGAGCAATTTTCTAGCGCATCTAAGGCATTTGCCAGTAAATTCATAAACACCTGATTGAGTTGACCGACAAAGCATTCAACCTGGGGTAAATCCTCGTAATCGCGGATAATGTTAATGTCGGAGCGATCGCCCGCAGATTTCAGGCGATGTTGCAGGATCAGTAAGGTATTTTCTAGCCCTTCGTGTAAGTTCACCGCCTTGCGATCTGACTCATCTAAACGCGAGAAATTGCGTAAAGATAAGACAATTTGCCGAATGCGATCGGCCCCAACCTTCATGGAGTCGAGCAAGCTGGGCAAATCTTCTAAGATAAAATCGAGATCGACCTCTTGACGATACTTTTCAATGGCTGAATGCGGCTGGGGATAATGTTCTTGATAAAGTTGAATTAATTCACAAAGCTCTTCAATATAAATGACGGCGTGGGGAAGATTGCCATGAATGAAAGACACGGGGTTATTAATTTCGTGGGCAACTCCCGCCACCAATTGCCCCAAAGAAGACATTTTCTCGCTTTGAACTAACTGGGCTTGATAGGATTGAACTTCGACTAACGCTTGTTCGAGTTGGCTGGCTTTTTGTTCCAAAGAGCGACTGTAGGAAGCCGTTTGTTCGGAAGAGCGTTGCAACTGCTGAGTCATTTGATTAAACGTAGTTGCTAGAACACCGACTTCATCTTCGGTTAAAGTCGGCGCGATCGCAGTTAAATCCCCTTTAGCAACTTGGGTAGCCGCTTGGTTAATAGCCAAAATGGGTCTAGCAATTTGCCGCGCTAGCAAATAAACCCCCACAGCTAAAAATCCAGTCGCCGCCAAACCCACTAAAAAAATAGTCCCGGCGAGTTGGCGGGCGGGTGCAAAGGCTTCTAGGGTTTCAACCTCGACTAATAAGGCTAATTCGCGATCGTCCAACCAGCGATATACACCAATGACTGAGACATTGTTATAGTTGCGGTAAATGCTAAAACCGTCTTCTGCTTTCAAAGCCCGATCGATTGCCCAGGAATGAACGCCACGCGGAAACTCTTGCCGACCAAAACGTTCGGCAGAGACAAATAAATTAAACCGATCGACAAGATAGGCTTCCCCTTTTTCCCCTAAACCCGTCCGTTCTAAGATAATCCGATCCATGCGTTCGAGATTGAGGTGCGCGCCTAAAACGCCAATTAACTCGCCATTTAAGGCATAGAGGGGAGTAGAAATAGTCATCGTTGGTCTACCCGTTGCCGTTGAAGGGTAGACATTTTGAACGAAGGTTCTTTTTAGACCTTCTGTGAAATAACGATTTTTAACCCGATATTCTCCTTCAATCTGTTCGTCCGTTGAAAGTCTAATTTGACCGCCCACTTTGGTTAGAATAAAGACCTCTTCAAGTTCGGGACGGCTCGTCATCGCCGAATTAAAGTATTGCATTAACAGATAATGAGCCGATTGAGATTGCGGATCGTTTTCTGGGCGAGTCAGGAGAATTTCGGCTTGCGATCGCACTTCCGATAGCTGCGCGAGCGAAACCGTGGCTTCTTGTTGAGCTTCCACCCACAGATCGAGCGCATCTTCCTTGAGGTTGGCGATCGCAGTCAGTCGTTCAAAGACTAAATTTCTCAGCTCAACTTTGGCGCGAATAAAAGCCACTGTCCCGACTAACGTTACAGTTGTAAAAGACAGCACCGAAAAGGAACTGACTAGGCGAGCCATCAAGCTTTTTTTCCAAAACTTAATCATTCATAGCTACCTACCGTTACGGGGCAACGGATTTATAAAAACTGACTTGACCCGTTTTAATCTGCATAATGGCAGCACTTTTAATCGGATCGCCCGTTCCGGCAAACTCTGCGGTGCCGCTTACCCCGGTAAACTGTTGAATTTGGCTGAGTCCCTCCCGAATTTTTGCCGGATCGGTTTCGCCTTGAGACTCAATCGCCTCGAACAGCAAGCCAAAGGCGTCGTAGGTTAAAGCGGCGACATTATCGGGTTCGTTTTGATAAAGTTCGCGGTAGGCTTTGATAAAAGCTTGATTTTTCGGATTAGTCGGATCGGGAGCATAGTTTGTACTAAAAAACGAGCCTTCTAACTGGGGATTTTCGGCTGGGTTCAGGGCTTCCCAGGTATCGCTGCCCAACAGGGGAATTTGAATGCCTAACTCGCGAGCTTGTTGCACTTGTAAATAGAGTTCTTGTTCGTAGTTGGGCAGAAAGAGGATTTCCGCACCGCTGTCCCGTATGCGTTGCAGTTGGGGACGAAAATCTTGGTTCGTGTCTGTCGTATAGGTTTCAAAGGCGACGACTTCACCCCCGGTTTGCTGAAAAACTTGCTGAAAAATTTCGGCGATACTGCGATTGTAGTCGCTGGCTCTATCGTAGAGAACCGCAGCTTTGCTGACTTTCAGTTCCTCGCGGGCAAAATTAGCCATTACCCGTCCTTGGAACTCATCGGTAAATACTACCCGAAAGACATATTGTTTATTCTCAGTGGTTTTCGGGTTGGTGGAGGTGGGGCTAATCATTGGGATTTGAGCATTTTCCACCACTTGGGCGACGGGGATGGCTTCGCGACTGATATAAGGGCCAACGATCGCGATCGCGTTATCTTGGTTAATCAGCTTTTGGGCAACTTTGACCGCTTCTTCGGGGTTATTGCGATCGTCAGCGAGGATCAGGGTGATGGCGTATTTGCGCTTTCCCACTTGCAGCCCCCCATTACGGTTGGCTTCTTGCACGGCGAGTTCGGCCGCTTGGGTGCTGGAAGGGCCAATGGCGGCGGCGGTTTCGCCCGTAAACCCGGCAATTAAACCCACGCGCAATTCGGGTGGGGGGGACTGTTGCGGACAAGCAACTAAGCCAAGTGCGATCGCCCCTGAGCAAAGTAAAGACGTGAAGCTCCGATTTGAAAAAAGCAGCATGGTGTAAACACAAGGAAAGGATGGATTTCAAGCTGTAGCGCGAACCGAATCACAATTTTGCCCAGTCTCGATGTAGCGGTTTAAGGCAGCACTTCTCGGTAGAATACAGCTTGACCCGATTTAAATTGCAAGACAATCGCACTTTTTTGGGGATCGCCTGTGCCGTTAAATTCCAAAGTACCGCTTGCCCCTTCGTAGCGCTGGATATTCGCTAACCCCTGGCGGATGGCTTCAGGTTCCGCAAGTCCTTGAGTTTGCAGGGCTTGAAATAACAAACCGAATGCATCGTAGGTCATGGCGGCTGAGTCATCTGGCATCTGATTATAAGTTTGTTGGTAGGTTTGGATAAAGGTTTTTGTAGTTTGATTTGTTACCTCCGGCGACCAGAGGGCGCTGAAAAAAGCCCCTTCGCTTTCCCGATAGGTTGCTAAATCTAAATCTCCCCAAGAATCTCCCCCAATAAACATTGCTGTAATGCCAATTTGCCGTGCTTGTTGGATTTGTCGGGCAATTTCGGGCGGGTAGTTTGGTAAAAATAGGGCTTGCGGTTGAGCGCTCTGAATGCGTTGGAGTTGTTGGCGAAAGTCTGTTTCGCCAGTGATGTAGGTTTCGGAGGCGACGATCGTACCGCCTGCGGCTTTAAATTCTTGTTTGAAGTATTCTGCTAAACCGCGATTGTAGGCACTCGCAACATCGTAAAGTACGGCAGCGCGGGTAATGTTCAAGTCTTCGCGGGCAAAGCGGGCCATGACGTTCCCTTGAAAGTCGTCAATAAAGGCAATGCGAAAGATATATTGTTTACCGAGGGTGACTTGCGGGTTGGTGGCGGTTGGGGTAATCATGGGCAGGCGCAGGCTTTCGGCTAAATCTGCTACCGGAATGGCATTGCGACTGAGGGGAGGACCGATAATGGCGATCGCTCTTTCTTGTACCAGTTCGCGGGTGACGCGCACGGCTTCATCGGGTTGGTCGCCATCGTCTTTAATTAACAGGGTAACGGGGTGAGTGCGATTCCCAATTTTTAATCCCCCCGCCTCATTCACTTCATCAACTGCCAAATGCGCCGCATTGACCATCCCTACACCACTCACATCCGAGAGTTCGCCACTCAAAGACGCAACCAAACCAATCCGAATTTCTGCTCCAGAGTTTCTCCAACCCTGACAGCTCGCGAGCAAGCCCACGGAAAGCAGAAGCACGAGCTGCAAAACGGGCAGCCTTCGCTCTGAGGTTCTCCCAGAAAACCAATATAGAAGTTGAAACATGGGTTTGAGATCGAGATAGCTTGAGAGTTTGTATCCGTCATCGATCGAGAGCGCAGTCACCCATTACGGATAGAACGGCGTCTATCCTCGCGTAGAGAGCGCGTATTTCCACTCTGCCAACTTTAGCAACTCTGAAAGGTTTGCTCTGGTACAGAACAATCTTGAAAATTAGGGTACCAACCCATTCTTTCCTTCTACTGTTATTTGGCCAGGGTACCCAGGGTACAAGCGCGGTCTAAATTTGTTCCACTGAGGTTGGTTCCCTCTAATTCCGCACACAGCAGGTTAGCGCCGGTGAGATTTGCACCCCCTAGGTTTGCCCCGCGCAAGTCGGCTTCTTCTAGGTTCGCTTCGCTTAAACTGGCTCCTTGAAGATCCGCGTAACTGAAGTCTGCCCCTTTGAGGTTAGCGCTATTCAGGTTCGCCCCGCGCAGGTCGGCCCCTCGGAAATCTACCCCTTGTAGGTTAACGCCCATCAGGTTGGTTCCGCTTAAAAAAGCCCCGGCAAAGCTGGCTTGGCTCAGTTTGGCTCCCATCAGGTTTGCCCCGCGCAGGTTGCTTCCCCGCAAGTCTGCACCGCTTAAGTCAGCTTGCATCAGGTTCGCGCCGAGGAAGTTGGCGCGTAAGTCGGCGTTGGAGAGGGTTGCGCCGATCAGGTTTGCCCCATCTAAGCGCGCTCCTTTGAGGTTTGATTGGGTTAAATTGACGCCGACTAGGGTTGCACCTGCAAAGTTGACGCGCTCCAGCAGGCTGTGGGAGAGGTCTTCGTCTTCTAAGTCGGCTCCGGCGAGTTGTTTGATTTTTCCGGCGCGAATTGCTTCAATGTCCATTGCGGTTAGGATTGGCGATTGGGGGTTAAGGGAGTTTCGTCAAGAGCGTGGGTATCGAGCAACCACATCCCAGCGGCAATTTTAGGTTGGGCGGTTTGCAGGTTCCAGCCCTGTTGTAAGCCTTTGACCAGTAATTCTAAGGTTTCAACGAGTTTGGGGTCAAAGACAGTACCCGCAAGGGCTTGACAGTCGCTGAGGGCTTGGGCGAGCGATGGCGAATGGGGATTTTCGCTTTTGTAGGCAGCGACGCGCTGTTGAAATTCGGCAATGAGGGCGAGCATTCTCGATTCTAAGGGAATTTCGTCGTAGGCGAGGCCGTCGGGTTGTCCGCTGCCGTCCCATTTTTCGGTTTGGTGGGTGATGATGCGGGCGATCGCACTCAACTGTGGCATAATTCGCAGAACAGATCGCGGTTTGTGGGTGTCCTGTTGCAGCAGTTGTTCTTGGGCGGCTGATTTTTCGGGACTGAGCAGGTTTTCTACGCCTTGGAAGGCGGCGAGGCGATGCAATAACCCAGTGAGGCGCAGGCGCTTAACTTGCCATGCGGGGAGATCCAATAGTTGCCCCATCACTTCCAGCAGGGTGGCGACTTCGGCGGCGGCGTTGGGGTTGATGGCGTCGGCTTGATCGATCAGTTGGGCCATCCGCAGAAAGGCTTGCATTTCGTTGGAGAGCAGGTTGTCGTCTAAGGCTTGGTGGTGCAGTTCTGGATGTCCGGCTTGCAGGTAATGGACAATGCGAGAGGCGATCGCGCCGAGGTCATCGCGCTGGCGGGTGCCTTCTACGGATTTGAGGCTTTCTAGTTGTTGGGTGAGGCGCTGTTGGAGTTCCGGGTTATATTGACCGATATGGGCGATCGCCAATTCCACCGTTTCTTGCACCAACTCTGGCTCAAACGTCCAAAAGCCGTAAAACTTCCGCTCCTTATCTTCCTGGGGCTGCCCCTGTACCCCATAATCTTCCACAGAAAGCTCTTGACAAAGCACCATTGCTGTGTATGTCGGCGCTAAAATAATTAAATGCCATTCCTGCGCCACCGGGTCATCGGGGTTAAGTCCCACCAGCGCCACATTTTCCCGCTGGCTAGTGGGGTGTTCTGCAAACCCCGCTTCTGGGGCCGCCAGAATTACCACCTGGCTAGACTTTTGCGCCAAATCTGCATAGCGTTCCGCCTCTTGCAGGTACCATTTCCCCCGCTGGAACGCCGTCACCATCAGCGGTTCGCCCCCGCATTCTAAAATAAAATCCTCAAGGGCATGGCACAGGGCAACTAACGTATTTTTGTAATAAACTCCAAAATTTAAGGGTCTCTTCCCTTGGCGGTGCGCTTGTTCTAGCTGCTGAAGAATCGAGCCTTTTAACATGGATAATCTTAAAAATGAATAATTTTTACCCAGCGCTTGTACGCTTAGGCGGATAAGTGAAGTTAATCATTACTATATATAAAACTCAAGAACTTGGGCGATAAATCGTTCCCAGGTAGGGTTAGGCGTCCAAATTTCCTCCAGGTTTCGCCGCGCCGCATCCTCATCAATCTGTTGCTGAAGGCGGCGATACAAATACATAAACGCCGAAACCCGCATATTCATTGCACAATGCACAAACACCCTTCTATCGGCATTGGCTTGCAGGGTCGCAAAGAACCGCTGAATATCTTCTAAAGTCGGATTTTCCCACTCTACCGGAATATGAACATAACCCATCCCTTGCGATGCCACAATTTCCGCTTCATCAGGAATCGCATTTGTAGAAGTAGACAGCGCCAAATTCACCACCACCTCATATCCCGCCTGTTTGAGTTCAGCAAACTGCTCTACCGTCGGCTGTCCCCCCGTACCGATAGAATCTGACAGGGACAAATAGTTATAAATTTCAGCAACCTTTGCAGTAGACATAATTTTGCGGCATTGCTATCTAATGTCTCTTTTACGATACCAAGGCGAGAAGAAAACTCAGCTAGGCCCGGACGACTCGAAAACCAATACCGTTGTAGCGAAACCCCGACGCACCCCTATAGCGACTGGCGCTGCGGCAACTCCTAGCAAAGTAGCCCCAAGAACCGCCACGCAGCAGGCGACTAGACAAATCTCCACCGCTTTCCCAAGCTCTCCCATCCGTCGGCGCACCGTGATAATTTTTGTGCCACACATCCTGGCACCACTCCCAGACATTCCCGTGCATATCGTAAAGTCCAAAGGCATTCGCTACGCCAAAATGACCTACAGGAGTTGTTTCCTGACGATATTTTCCTATAGGCGCTTTGTCATATGAATAGTTTCCGTCATAATTCACCAAATCAGGGGTAATCGTTTCGCCGAAGTGGAACGGGGTGGTGGTTCCTGCACGACAAGCATATTCCCACTCCGCTTCTGAAGGTAAACGATACCTCTGTCCTGTGCGTTGCGATAACTTGTGGCAAAATTCAACCGCATCGTTCCAAGAAACTCTTTCAACTGGACGGTCTGAACCCTGAAAGCGTGAAGGATTATTCCCCATTACGGCTTGATATTGTGCCTGAGTCACAGCATACTGACCCATATAAAACGCGGGAACTGTCACCCAATGCTGCGGATTCTCATCGCTATCTCGTTCTGCTTCGGTTTCCGGCGAACCCATTAAAAACCGTCCCCCCGGAATCGCTACCATTGTTAGCGTTATCCCATTCCCTAAATCTTCAGTCGCCATTGGTAACTGTGCTTGACTGCGGTTTGTCACCTTCCCCTGTTTATCAACCGTTACAACGGTAAATTTTGCCAAGCGTTGAGTTTTAGGCAGTATAGGTGCTACAGGTGGCTGTACGGGTTCCACAAAAAATGGCTCAGTTGGCGGTAGTGGAGATAGATTAACAGGAGTTGGCGGTGGCTGTACGGTATGCGAACTAGCTGAAGGTGCAGGCGACGAACCAACAACCGTTTCTAAAAACGCTTTCAATGCTTCTGCTGCATTTAGATAGCGCTGTCTAAAGTCATAGCGCACCATTTTCTCTAAAAAACGGGCTAAATTATGACTCACTTGCGCCTGGTTGCGCCAAACAATCTCCCCGGTTTGCGAGTCTTCTGGTAAAAGTTTAGGATAAATCCCTGTTAAGGCTTGAATTCCCAGCATCCCCACTGCATAGATATCGCTCGCTAGCTTGGGTTTGCCAATCCCTTGTTCGCTCGGCATATAACCGGGCGAACCAATCGCAACTGTTAGGCTAGTTTGACCGTTAGCACTGGTTGCAAGCTGGTTAATTTGTTTGACTGCTCCAAAGTCAATCAGCACAATTCTGCCATCTTTACGTCGCATCAAGTTTGCTGGCTTGATATCTCGGTGAATTACGTTATTTTCATGCGCGACTTTGAGAACGCTCAGAATATCTTCTAACAAGCGCGTGACCTCAGATTCGCTCAAACGCTTACCGGGTAATAATTCTTTGCCTAAATCCTGTCCGTCAATATATTCCTGAACGAGGTAAAACTCTCCATTTTCCTCAAAAAATGCGAAAAGTTTGGGAATGCGGTCATGAGCATTTCCCAAGCGGTGTAATATTTTTGCCTCTGTCTCAAACAACCGCCGCGCATCTACTAAAATCTCTGGATTAGAGTCTTTGGGTTTTAAATGTTTAACCACGCAATGGGGATGAGTGGGTAAGTCTTGGTCGGTTGCTAAATAAGTATCGCCGAAACCTCCACTCCCCAATGTCTTGAGCAATTTGTACCGATTTCGCAGCACAGTACCAATCAGTCTTTGCTGTGGGTTAGGTTTGCCCAGGAAGTTTCCAGACATGAGCGGAAGTGACAAAAAAACATTCAGTTAATTTTGACATACCTGTACGGAACTGCGATCGCTCGCGTAAATCAAAGATTGGCTTCCGTCTCAAATCAGCACAGCGCTACAGCGTCAGTTGGGTGAGGTATGAAAACCAACACAATCCTGGCTGCTGTTGGGTTACGCTAACGCTAACCCAACCTACAACTGGCAGGTTTTAACTAGATTTTGTTTTTCTAAGTGTTGAATCCAGAAAAAATGAGAATGAGGCTAAATTGTAGGTGATGAAATGGGAGCGATCGCGTAAAAAATATTACTTTGTCCTACGCTCGATCTAATCGGGAAATTAGCTGATTTGTCTGTCAATCAATTCAAGTTTAGTTCTTACCTCAAAATGGGATATTTGTCGAGCATTTTCCACGCCTACTCCATGCTGGATTATCAACGTCTTTAAGTGCTATTGAAGTTTGCTTAACCCTAACTTTATCTTGAGATAAACAAGTCATGGGATGGTTTATAGGGAATCTATTCCATTTGTTTGTAGGTGTAGGTATTCGATTTTGTGACTGTCAAAGATTTGATTCGTCAATTTTTAATGGCTGTCACAATTGCCTGTATTTTTGAGATTGGGAGTGGAGCTTATCGAGCCGCACGCTCAGAGTCTCAGCGCATTGCTGTAGAAATTCCTGTTTATGGTCAAATCCACGATGGCGATTTGATATTACAAGCAGAATCTTGGGTAAGTAATGAGATTGAGCGTCAGTTCAATCAACAGACTGACGTTTCTACCGTGCAGGTTGTTGTGACAGCAAACCGTAATGGGGAAGTGATTCCTGTCTTGGTGACAACAGTTTCTCGAATGCAGTGGCAACAGAATCCACAGGTTAATGCTTGGACCCAGTATTACCGGAATTCTTATGCCCTGTTTCAACGTCACGATCGCACAGAAACCGTGACAGTAGCGGCATCTCCTGTGGGGAATGCTGTTAGGCGAACCCCCGCACAAATCGCTCAAATCGATAGAGCATTTGATGAAGGTCGCTTAAATGGCAGCGCTGCCCAAACTTACCTGAGCGATTTAGATTAGCTCAGAATTTTTCTGCAAACTTTAAAGCGCTTGAATTGAGTTTTTCTGGGGAAATCGATCGATAGGATTGGATTTCCCAGCGAACCGGGCGCGAATCAAAAGCCAGGACATTAGCAGGATCGATTTAATCAACAGAGGAGAACGCGACATGATTCACGATAATGGCAGCAGCAATCGGTCGGGAAATCGATCGTTTGAGGATGTTTTGCGCGTCAGAATGTCTCGACGCAGTGCGATCGCGCGCGGTGCAGCCTTATCTGCAACTGGGTTTTTAGCCGCCTTTGCGGGTGAGAAACTTTTGACCCCAGATTCCTCCATCGTAGGGCAAGGATCGGGGAGAGCGATCGCCCAAGGCAGAAGCAGCAGCCTGATGAACTTTGCGGCCCTCCCAGCAGCCAACAGCGCTGGCGTGATGCCTAGCATTTCCGCCGACTACCAGTTTGATGTCCTCATCCCTTGGGGAACCCCTCTACAACCGGGCGGCCCCACCTATGACGGCAACCCTAGCACCCGCCCCACTTCTGCCCAACAAGCCCAGCAAGTGGGGATCGGTCATGATGGCATGTGGTTTTTCCCGATTGGTAGTGGGAGCGATCGCGGTATGCTGGCCATTAACCATGAATACGGCACCAATAGCCACGTCTTGGGCAAAGCCATGCCCGGAAGCTTAGAAGACGTGCGCCTCTCTCAACACGCCCACGGGGTAGCCGTGGTGGAAATTGCCAAAGTTAATGGCAAATGGCAAGTCGTCAGCAGCAACAATGCCCGCCGCATCCACGGTAACACCCCCGTTACCTTCAGCGGCCCTGCGGCTAACAGCCCCTTGCTAAGTACGCCTGCGGGTAATCCTCCCTTGGGCACCCTCAACAACTGCGCCAACGGCAAAACGCCCTGGGGAACCTATTTAACCTGCGAAGAGAACTTTAACGGCTATTTTGGCGCTACGGGGGCTTGGACTCGCACAGAAGCCCAAGCGCGTTATGGCTTTAGTGCAGGTGGGTTTGGCTACGGTTGGCATAACTTTGACCCGCGTTTCGATCTATCTAACCCCAGTTACACCCACGAAGAGAACCGCTTTGGCTGGGTGGTGGAAATCGATCCGATGAATGCCTCCCAAGTCCCCGTGAAACGAACTGCCCTCGGTCGCTTTAAGCACGAAAACGCCGAACTAGTTGTCGGACAAGGCGGTCGGGCGGTCGTGTATATGGGCGATGACGAACGCTTTGACTATATCTATAAGTTTGTTTCAGATAGCAATTGGCGATCGCTCATTGCACGCGGTATCAGTCCCTTAGACCAAGGTAAGCTCTACGTTGCCAAGTTTAACGATAATGGTACCGGCAACTGGATCGAACTGAGCATCGATAACCCCGCCTTAAAAGCCAAATTTGCCAACCAAGCTGAAATCTTAACCTATACCCGGATCGCCGCAGATACCGTTGGTGCAACGCCAATGGATCGCCCAGAATGGATTGCAGCAGCCCCCAATGGCGATGTTTACTGCACTCTGACGAATAATACCCAACGTCGAGAAGCCAATGCGCCTAACCCCTTAGCGCCCAACCCCTTTGGACATATCATCAAGTGGCGCGACAGTAACAACCACGTTGGCACAACCTTCACTTGGGATATTTTTGTTTTGGCGCAGAATACACACCGCATTGACCAAAGCGCCTTTGGGAGTCCCGATGGGCTTTGGGCCGATCCCGACGGTCGCTTGTTTATTCAAACCGATGGTACTCAACCCGTCGTTAATGGCGTGCAACTCAACGACCAAATGCTGGTTGCTGACCCCACTACGGGCGAAATTCGCCGCATCTTTGCCGGGGTGACAGGCTGTGAGGTGACTGGCATTACCGTGACGCCAGACCGTCGGACGATGTTTGTAAATCTCCAACATCCTGGCGATGGCGATCCTAACCTCACCAGTTTCCCCGCCGAACCCGGTAGCGGCAGAATTCCCCGCGATGCCACCATTGTCATCACCAAGAAAAATGGCGGCGTTATCGGTTCCTAAGTTGAGAAGGCGTTGAAGTTGTTTATTTACAGGATAGGTGTATGAAACCGTTGGCAATTGCGATCGCAGCGACCCTAGGTGCATTAACCTTGGTGACTCCGGCCGATGCTGCTCGTTTACGTTGGCAAATTGAGTATACAGGTTGGTGGGCAGCCGATGGCGGCGGTTCCATTTCCGGTCAGTTCATCGCGAACCAAGAGGATGCATTAGATGGCATGATCTCGATTGATGAAATGAAAAGTTGGTTGTGGAATTGGACGGGGAATGATGTCGTACCCGCCTTTTCTATCTCTTCGGTGGATGCAGGCGCATCTACCGATGGTTTCTTTCCTCGCTTCTACGTGGATGGAACGCCGAACCAACCTTTCGACTTTAATCTTGACCCGGATCTCGATCAAGGGGCATTCACCGCCGGAGATTATTATCTAGACTTAGAGTTTCTCCGCGTGGAAAGCCTACTCGCTAACCTGGTTTCCCAAGGAAACCCGGAATTAATGGGAACTATTACAGTTTCAGATCCAACCGTCGTCCCCGAACCTACAACCCTGCTGGGTCTAATGGCGATCGCAGGCTTAGCAACCACCCTAAAACGCCAAAAACAAGACGCTTAAATATTTAGAGTAGGATGCGTTATAACGCATCCTACGCGGTTATTAACTGTTTTTTGTCCTTCGATTCAATCGGGGCAGATAGGGCTTCTTCTAACTCGGCACAACCTAAGCGTTCTTCGAGGATATCCATGACTTCGCGCCCAAAGTCATTGGGGTTTTGTTGCCATGCTTGCAGACAAACCTCACCGAAGAAAGACCCTAATGGTTCTGGGTTCCAGAGGAGTTTTTTCGCTGTCCACGGCATTAAACTCATGGGGTCGTAGTCGCGGTTGAGGATATTGTTTTCAAAGGCATATTCTTCTAAATGGGTGTGCGGTTGCAAGCCGATGAAGAAAATGGCAGGTTCGACTTTATCTGCCCCAAAAATTCGCTCTAGTTCGCGATGGTAGGCGATGGTTTGGCGAATGGTTTCTGGGCGTTCGTCAATGACGTTAAACGAGTAGTTGACCGAAACCAAATCGTTAAATCCGGCGGCTTTTAAGTCGCGGCAATTTTCTAGAACCGTTCGCAGATTGTACCCCATCCGCATTTTCCGCACCAGTTCTTGAGAACCGCTGGTAATCCCAATTTCAAAATAGTTCATCCCGGTTTTAACCATCAGGTCGCAGAGTTCCGGGGTGAGGTTATCGGCGCGAATGTAAGCCGCCCAGTGAATATCGGTCATCCCAGAATCGACGATTTTCTGTAAGAGTTCAACTGCATCGTTGATGAAGCGACGCGCCGGGATAAATTGGGCGTCGGTAAACCAGAAGTTGCGAACCCCTCGGTTATAGAGTTGGCGTATTTCGGCGACGACTTCATCAGCGGGGTTGATGCGGACTTGTTTCCCTTCAACGACGGTATAAACGCAGTAGCAACAGTTATGCGGACATCCCCGTTTGGTTTGGACGCCGATATAGAAGTCGGGGTCTTGCAGATAATATTGAAATTCGGGCCAAACGTTTTCGATGTAGTCGTAGTTGCAGGCGCTTTTTTCTAGGGGGGTGGGTTGTTCGTGGATGAGGCGATCGCGCGGTTGGGTTTCTTGGGCGATGTAACAGCGTTCGCCTGCGATCTCATCGCCTCGCAGGAGTTTTTCGAGCAAGGTTTCGCCTTCCCCAACGGAGATGATGGTACCTTTGGGCAGTTTGTTGGCGAGTTGTTCGTAAAAGACGCTAACCGCGCCGCCACCAACGACCGCACGCGCTTGGGGGTTGTAGGTACGGGCGCGTTTGAGTCCGCGTTCAATTAAGCCTCGGTTGCGCCACAGTTCGCTGTAGTAGGAGGCGGCTAACCGCAAGCCTCCGATAGCGCCGCGCAACTTGGTGAAGGGGTTGCGGGCGTAGTAGAACTCGAAGGCGTTTTGTAGGGGGTTTCCGCCTCGTCCGCCGACGGGGGCGTAAATTTGGATATCCCGCCAGGAGAAGACGAGGAGGGTGGGTTGAAATTGGTCGATGCAGGTATCTAAGGCGCGGTCGAAGTCGAGGGGGGGAACGGTACCCAGGTCAAAGATGCGCTGCTGAATGTCGGGAAATTGTTTGTGAATGTGGTCTGCAAGGTAGACAACCCCGATGGGAAAGATGGGGTTGCAAGGGAGACGGACATACAGGATGCGATCGCTCATCATAAGGGTTCCCTACCTGACATTTGCAAACTTCTCGCTGTCAGCCACAGCTTTTTTTATGAAAACTGATTTCATATAACTTTACGATAGCATTCCTGTTCCCCCCAGTCTGGTATTGTTTGATTCAGGTCTGCTTAAACTGGGGATCGCACTTGAGGAGGATGCTTTTAAAATAAAGTTTGGTAACTCAAAGATGAGAATTGGCGATCGCTTATTAGAATTTGCAATCAGTAATATAACAAAAACTTAACAATCACAGCCGACTCTTTCAGGAACGGCGAACCAGAGAAATGCGGATGGTAGTCGCGTTTACAGCCGACTGGGATCGCCCAGTGTTAAGGTGTCAGTGTAACCCTACATTGCGAATGTCACCCTAGCAGTTATGGCTCAAATCCTCGATCCCCTGCCTCCTAACCAAGCTGGTCGCATTCTCTGCTGCTATGTTAATGCCACAAGCAAGGTACAAATCGCTCGAATTACCAATGTCGCCAACTGGTACTTTGAACGAGTGGTATTTCCCGGACAGCGTTTAGTCTTTGAGGCAGTTGCAGATGCTCAACTTGAAATTCACACCGGGATGATGGCTAGCGCTATTTTATCGGATAAGATTCCTTGCGATCGCCTGAAACTTGAAGAAGTTGTCACCGAATCGCGGGAAAACTTAGTGGCACCCGAAGAACCCTTAGCCCATCCCCTTAAAATCAGACCCCCTCTCAAATCTCCTGCTTTAACCTCTGTGGATTAAACTCCAGCACCCAATCGATTTATCCCACAATCGATTGCCGAAGTAAAGCCTTAAATTGAGTACCCACAAACTTTTTTTAGCAAATCTCTTTGAAATGAACCTCAGCCACCGCACCCTAGCATTTGGCGAAGTCAATCAAAACCCCTAAACGTCAAATCTTCAACTTGAGGAAGTCGCAACCCTAGCTGAGGGCCAGTAGAAAACACTGAACTCCACCGTTTATCATGAAGGCGATCGCTTGTGTTGTAAAACCTTGGATTTACCTTCTTTTTTGTGGCTGTGGAAAATTGCTGCGTGGTCAATGGGGCTATCCCTCCTCGCCTACCTCATCTTAGCCATGACAGGCGGTTGGCTGCGCTATCGCCGACAAAACCATCAGCACCTTCCCTCTGGGGTGCGTTCTTTCCACGGGTATATGGGCTTAACCCTAGTGGGACTCGTCCTTTTGCTGCTCGTGATTGGCTTAGTCGGCACGCTAGGTCATTATGGCAGCTTGGGACATTCCACCCATCTATCAGCGGGTTTAGCAGTCGTCGCCCTCGTTCTGCTTTCAGCCGCCAGCGCCAGCCAAATCAGCCCCCAACGCCCTTGGATGAGAACCGTTCATCTCACCCTCAACCTCATCCTCCTCTGGGGACTCGCCATCGTCTCCTGGACAGGATGGACGGTTGTGCAGAAATATTTGCCTTAAATTGGGGAAATATAGCAAAGTGCTGAGTGCTGAGTGCTGAGTGCTGAGTTAAAACCGAGTGAGTCTCATCCTTTGAGCAGTTTAGTCTGTCCTAACCTTACTAAGTACAGCTATAACAGACCAACTCCTAAATAGCAGTTAGAGAATACACTTCACTGCTACCCGCAATTGTCGCAAAGCGGTACTCTACCCCTCTCAAAACTCTTGTCCCCCCATCCCCCCATCCCCCCATCCCCCCATCCCCCCATCTCCCCACCCTCTTTATGTCTCAACCCCCAACCCATACATCTATCTTTCGGATTTCACCTTTAATTCGCATTACCCTACTGGGGTTGTACCTGGCTTTAACCGTTCCCTTACCCTTCCTATCGCAACACGCCGCCTCGCCCGTTCCCGCCGAACTCCTGTGGATAGGCATCTTCTTCGGTGGATTGGGTTTGCACGCCGCCTTAAGCGAACGAGTCGTTCTGGATGACCAAACCATTCAAGTCACCTATCCCCGATGGGTTCCGGGTTTCTTTCGTAAAGGTTGGACGTTACCCTGGTCAGAGGTACAAGCCCTTAAACCCCGGACTACCGGACAAGGAGGGTTAGTGTATTACTTCCTGAGTCAGTCAGGAAAAGCCTATCTATTACCGATGCGCGTTGTGGGATTTGCCAGACTGGTGCGCGAAGTTCAGGCAAAAACTGGAATTGATACCACCGATGTTCGTCCCTTAGCCCAACCGTGGATGTATCTGATTTTGCTAGGGTTTACTTTGATTTTACTCTTGGTGGATGGCTGGACCATTTGGACTGCGATGGCTGTTGTTTAGCTGAGGGGAAGTTCAATAATAAATTCTGCGCCTAAGCCGGGTGCAGAAATACAGCGAATATCGCCATTGTGTTGTTCAACAACAACTTGGTAACAAATAGACAGACCTAAACCCGTCCCTTTACCCACAGGCTTTGTGGTAAAGAAGGGGTCAAATAGGCGGCGCTTCACTTCTTCTTGGAAACCCGGCCCGTTATCGGCAATGCGAATGGTAATATACTCCTGATTTTCCCCTTTATGGGTGATTTCTGTGCGAATCCGAATGGTTGGGGGTGGCGGGAGGGGAGAGTCTGTGGCGGCTAAACTTTCAGGGGAATGTAAGATTCGCAGGCTAACCCCTTGTTCTAAGGCATCAATGGCATTATTCAGTAAATTCATGAAGACTTGGTTGAGTTGACCGGGATAGCATTGGAGTTTGGGCAGATTGTTATATTCGCGGATAACTGCGATGGCGGGGCGGTTGACTTGGGCATTTAAGCGATGTTGAAGAAGCGTGAGGCTACTCTCAATCCCTTCATGGAGATTAACGGGTTTGAGTTCGGCTTCATCATGTCGCGAGAAGTTTCGTAGGGAAAGGACAATTTGACGAATGCGTTCGGCCCCCGCTTTCATGGAGTCTAGGAGTTTGGGAAAGTCGGCGTTGATGAAATCGAGATCCACTTCTGAGGCGATCGCGCTAATCTCTGCTACAGGTGTGGGATAGTGTTGTTGGTAGAGTCGAACTAAACTCAGCAAATCTTGAGCGTAGCTGTTGGCGTAGTTGAGGTTGCTGTAGATAAAACTCACAGGATTGTTAATTTCATGGGCGACGCCTGCAACCAGTTGACCTAAGCCCACCATTTTTTCGTATTGAATGAGTCTAGCTTGAGTGCGTTGCAGTTGACTCAAGGTGTCTTCAAGTTGTGTGGCTTTCTCGCGCAGGGCGTTTTCTGCTTGTTTGCGTTCGGTGATATCATTTTGGACGCCAATATAGTGGGTCACTTGTCCCTCGCTATCTCGTACGGGGGAAATCCGCAATTCGTTCCAGAAGGGCGTACCGTCTTTGCGATAATTTCTTAGAATTACCCGACCATCTCGTCGTTCGCGAATACATTGTCGCAATTCTTCCACGGTTTCCGGGTCGGTTTCGGGGCCTTGCAGAAAGCGACAGTTACGCCCTAAAATCTCGGATTGTGCGTAGCCGGTCAGCTTTTCAAAGGCAGGATTGCAGTAAATCAGAGGTTGCTTGGGGTGTTGCATATCGCTAATGACGACCCCGTTGTTACTGGCAATGATAGCTTGTTCGAGCAGCCGCAATCGAGCTAAACCTTGCTGGTACTGAGAGACATCTTTGATGTAAACAGATAATCCCCAGTCGCTAGGGTGAATTTGGATATCTAACCATTGTTGGCGCTGCGGTAAATAGGCGCTGGTTTCCCGAATGGCTTGGTCTTGAATCACCTCTATCGCCGCCCACTCAATCTTTTGACGCACTCGGTCTAATTCGTCGTCAAGTGGGGTGCTAAAGAAGTGAATTCCGGTTTGAGTTGCGCGAAAAAGTTGTTGGGCGCGGGTATTGAGGTAAAGGATTTGGCCGTGCGCGTCTAGCAATAAGACTGCATCCGCAATTTGCTCTAAAATTTGACTGATTTGGGGATGAAAGGGGTTCTCAGTGCTAGGGGTGGGGACTGAGTTATCCGATAACCGTGGCATGATAGCTGACAATCCTGCTTGGAATGTTATAGCGCGAGTTGATTCTTTCTACTAGCACTATGAGGCATTCCAGGTTGCTTTGGAGAGTACGGAAATTACGCAACCCCTAACTCATATAATTGTTACTTTGTCAAGCCTATTTTGAAGTTAACGTTTGAGGTGAGTTGAGGAAGGGACGGAAGGGACTCTTTGTTGAGTACGATGGTGAGTATGGGAATTGCGATCGCCTGCCGCTTGCGGTTGATGAACTACTTGATTTTTCAGAAATAGATCTTGATTAAAGCGATAGCCTACATTACGCACGGTTTGAATAACGCAGGGTTGGCGAGGATCGGTTTCCACTTTTTTGCGTAACGAGAGGACATGGGTGTCCACCGTTCGGGGATTATCGATAGAATCAGGCCACGCCCGTTGTAAGAGTTCTGTGCGCGTTAAAGCTGAACCGCCGACTTGAGCGAGGGCATAAAGCAGGCTAAATTCTTGAGGGGTTAAATCAATGAATTCGCCTTTCAGACAAACTCGACGCTGGACGAGATCGATTTTTAAGTCGCCGTAGTCGAGACTTGCTGGGGGTAAGTTTTGATTGTGCCGTCGCACCAGCGCTTCAACTCGCGCCAAAAACTCTTGCATCCCAAACGGTTTGGTGAGATAATCGTCGGCTCCGGCTTTGAGTCCCGTGACGATATCAAGTTCTGTATCGCGTGCTGAAAGCATGAGAATCAGAGATTGCTGCTGGCGGTGCAACCACCGACAAAATTCTAAACCATCTCCGTCGGGAAGTTCGGAGTCTAAGATGACTAGCGTTGGCTGACGCGTGAAAAAGATTTCCCTAGCCTGATGAATGTTAGCCGATTGATGCACCCAATAGCCCGCTTGCTGCAAATGCCAGCCCAGTAGCGATCGCAAATTAGGGTTGCCTTCAACGATCTGAATACCCGCAGATACCACAGATGTGTCTTTCCTTCAACAAGGTTGTGTCTAACACTAACAAAGCATTTGTCAGGGTTTTGTAACTCTTGTTACTTTGTGAGAAATCCCTGATAACTTCGGGCGGTCGATCGGGAATGCTAAATCTATAAAGGAGGCGATCGCCTCAGTTCCAATCGGCAAAGACTTGAATAAGAAGTCGTTACAATAAGGGTAATTACCCACTGCATTGTGCTCATGCCCGAACCGTCAATTTACGAAAAGAGTATGCCGGGTTTTGCCAACCAGTACATTCCGGCA
The DNA here is from genome assembly GCF_001746915.1 of Desertifilum tharense IPPAS B-1220. Lineage (NCBI taxonomy): Bacteria > Bacillati > Cyanobacteriota > Cyanophyceae > Desertifilales > Desertifilaceae > Desertifilum > Desertifilum tharense. Next base: position 14,046 of record NZ_MJGC01000132.1, on the reverse strand, counting down.
AGCCCTGTAGAACAACCCCTAGAATCCTTAATTCCTGCGGATTTAATGGCCGCCACCCCCCCCGCACTGCCCCGCGTTAGCGAGCGCGAAGTGGTCAAACATTATACGCGCTTGTCTCAGCAAAACTTTTCAATTGACACCGGGTTTTATCCCTTGGGTTCTTGCACCATGAAGTACAACCCCAAGGTCAATGACTGGGCTGCTTTTTTGCCGGGACTCGCCCAAATTCACCCCTATCAACCGGATGAAACCGTTCAAGGGGCGCTGGCGCTGATGTACGAACTTTCGAGCGCGCTTTGCCAAATTACAGGCATGAAGCAAGCCAGTTTGCAACCAGCGGCGGGCGCTCATGGCGAACTCACGGGGATCTTGATGGTTCGCGCTTATCACGAAGCCACAGGACAGGCCGAGAAACGCCGCGTCGTCTTAGTGCCTGACTCCGCGCATGGTACCAACCCAGCAACCGCGACAATGGTGGGCTATCAAGTCAAAGAAGTCCGTTCCAATGCCCAAGGACTCGTAGACCTAGAGCATTTGGAAACCCTGCTTGATGATAGTATTGCCGCCTTGATGCTGACCAACCCAAACACAGTGGGCTTATTTGAAGAGAACATCTTGGAGATAGCCCAGAAGGTACATGACGCGGGCGGTTTGCTCTATTACGATGGAGCTAACTTGAATGCGATCGCAGGAATTGCCCGACCCGGAGATATGGGTTTTGATGTAGTTCACTTGAACCTCCACAAAACCTTCTCAACACCTCACGGGGGTGGCGGGCCAGGTTGCGGGCCGGTTGTGGCTAACGACAAGCTGGCACCGTTCTTACCCAAGCCTAGGGTAGCGAAAACAGGCGCTTCCGGAATGGATCGCTACTATCTAGACTACGATTGCCCTCAATCGATTGGTCGAGTTAAAGGCTTTTATGGTAACTTTGGCGTCATGGTACGCGCCTATACCTACATTGTTACTTTGGGGCGAGACGGCATCCGTCAATCGAGTCAAGATGCTATTCTCAATGCTAACTATCTGCGGCATCTGCTCAAAGACCATTATCGGGCATCTCATAACGACAGACCTTGTATGCATGAGTTTGTCGTTTCTGCGCTGAAACAGAAAAAAGCGGGTAGTTCTGCTTACGGCATTGCTAAACGCTTGCTGGACTACGGTTTCCATTCACCCACCATCTACTGGCCTGGTATCGTTCCAGAAGCCGTGATGATTGAGCCGACAGAAACTGAAACCCCAGAAACTCTGCGACAGTTTGCCCAAGCTCTGATTGCGATCGATCGAGAGATTGAGCAAGATCCGGAGTTTGTTAACCACGCACCGAACAACCTAACTGTAGGTCGCGTTGATGAGGCAAAGGCTGCTCGCCAGCCTCAACTGACCTGGCCTCAGTAGCGACTCTCAAACCTCAACATCGCAGTCACGTCATCGAGGAGATTCCCTACTATGCTTCAGGACACACTTACCATTCGCTTCTATCAAAAACTCACTGACGGTATCGTCGAAATGTGGAACCGGGGTTATCGCTTCGATGAGCTGCGGATGTATCTAGATGGTTACTTGGCCGCGCTTAGACACTCGAATGCAATGGAACCCTATTTAATCCATCGCCTAGAGGATGAAGCGACTCGCTTTCTTAGAGATCCGTCTAATTTTACAGAGATGCTTCAACCAGAGCCGGAACCTGAGTCTGATTACTATTAGCCAGGCCTCTTTTTAGAGTGCTTCTCTAAGTGCTGAGTGTAAAGTGCTGAGTGCTGAGTGAGAAGAGGATGGGGGGATGGGGAGGCGGAAAGAGTGCTGAGTGCTGTTGCGTAGTTCTTTGGTGTATGGCAGTGTGCTGAGTTGATAATTATCAAGTTTTCCTATCTCTTCTTCCCCAACCCCCAACTCCTAACTCCCAACTCCCAATTCCCTTCTTCCCCAACTCCCAACTCCCAACTCCCAACTCCCAATTCCCTTCTTCCCCAACCCCCAACTCCTAACCCCTAACTCCCTTCTTCCCCAACCCCTAACTCCCAACTCCCAACTCCCTTCTTCCCCACCCTCTACTTAATCTGAGGTTCCAAGGGTAAATTAGTAGCGGCTAGTAGCTGTCGATCGAGGAATAGAACTAAATCTTCGAGCGTGGAGAGGGCTTGCAGGTTGAGTTCCCAGGTTAGGTCTATGCCGAAACATTGCCAAAAGTCTTCGCACAGGCGGATGTTCCAGTCATACCAGCAGACTAGGCTGAGGCACAAGTCTTCTTCTAGGCGATCGCTCGGCCGCACGCAGGCGAGTTGCAGTCCCGAATATCGCTTTAGACTATCGTAAACGAAGCGGCTGACTCGATCGGAGACGGCTTTAGGCTGCCACCAGCATTCGTGCCATTCTGAAAAAGATAAAGAACGACGCGATCGCAACCAGCAATTAATCGAGTGCCGAGTGGCAAGATCGGGACTGAGATCGGCGTAGGTTCTACAATTGAGAAAAAGATTTTTGAGCTTGCGCCACATGGGTTTTCACAGGCTGCTTGAGGGTCTTTTCCTCAGTATTCCCAACTTGAGCGCAAACTTGCAGATTTCAGGCAAAACCGTCCTCATCAGGTCGCGAGGTGTAAAAAATACTATTCATAAAATTAGGCTTTTGTCAAGTATTGACTGAATTGGTTTGGGGGTAGGGGAGGACTAATTAAATACCCTTGAATTTCATCGCATTGATTTTGAGCGAGAAAGGCTTTTTCGGCTTCAGTTTCCACGCCCTCTGCAACAACCTTCAGGTTTAAGCTTTGTGCCATCTGAATAATCGCGATCGCGATCGCCGAACTGGTAGAATCTGCGGTGACATTACTAACAAAGCAGCGATCGATTTTCAGCGTTGTAAAGGGAAACTGCTTGAGATAGCCCAAAGAAGAATACCCCGTGCCAAAGTCATCAATGGCGACCTGAATGCCCAACTGCTTAAGATCGTTTAAAGTGGCGATCGCCGCTGTCACATTTTTAACTAAGGTACTTTCCGTTAACTCAATCTCCAGAAGGTGGGATTCTAGCTGCGTTTGCTTTAAGATTTCCACAATCCGCTCGGTAATACCGGGTTGATTAAACTGCCGCCCGGATAAGTTCACCGCCACCTGAACGGCAGAGAACCCCTCAGTTTGCCAAGTTTTAACCTGCTGACAGACGGTGCGTAAAACCCATTGATCGATTTCTACAATAAACCCCGTCTTTTCAGCCAGGGGTAAAAACTCTGCCGGAGAAATCCGCCCATCCTGGGGATGCAACCAGCGAATTAAGGCTTCCGCCCCCGTCAGTTTACCCGTTTTCAGATTCACCTTGGGCTGGTAAAAAATCTCAAACTCATTGCGCTCTAAGGCATAATGCAAGCGAGTTTCCAACGTCAGCGTTTGCGGCGAACCGCGATTGGCAAACCGATCTGTCTTAGCCGAATCGCTCTTTGGCTGATAAAATTGGTAGCGCAACCCAGATTGACTTTGAACCAGGTTTCGAGCTGTCTCTGCATTTCTAACCAGCTTTTCAATTTCTTCGCCATCTTTACCGTAGATCGCAATCCCGATACTCGGCGTCACAAAGACTTCATAGTTGTCCAACTCAAAGGGGTGCAATAAGACATTCAGAATCTTTTGCACGTTTTTCACCATCTCGGAACGAGCAGCAGCCGTTGTTAGAATGATTGCAAACTGCGTTCCTTCTAGGCGAGCCACCGTATCATTTTCACCCATGCAGTCCCTTAGCCTTTCCGCAACCCTCTTGAGCAAAAGATCGCTATAGGTAAAGCCTAAGTTGTGATGAATCCACTGAAAACGGTCTAAACCCAGAGAGAGAATTGCAATTGAAGGGGAATCTGAGGTTGGACTTGCCGTTACAGTTGTGTGAGCGAAGGTTTGGAGGGTTTGCTGAAAGCGTTCGCGCAGTAACAAGCGATTGGGCAACTCCGTGACACTATCGTAATAGGCAAGCCGATTCAATTGTTCGGTTGCAGTTTTCAGGGCTTCGTTGTAGCGTTGCGTCACTGCATCATGCTTGCTAAGACGAGTAGCGATCGCCGCTAGTAATTCTAGACGCGTAAAGGGCTTTGTGAGGTAATCATCGGCTCCGAGGAGCATTCCCTGACGTAAATCCGAGCGATCCGCTTTAGCGGTTAAAAAGATAAACGGAATCGTATTGGTCTGTGCATCCGATCGCAAAACCTGCAAGACATCAAAACCCGTCATCTCTGGCATCATAATATCGCACAGAATCAAATCGGGAGCCTGAGACTGGGCCAGTTGAATTCCCTCGTTACCATCTTCAGCGCTGAGGGTTTGGAATCCTTCAGCATTTAAAAGCCTAAGCAGATTATTACGAACTGAAGGTTCATCCTCAATGACCAAAATTTTCTTCATTGCGAGTTAGAGTGAGTCTGATGGGATAGGTAGCCGCGCGATCGCCGGAACGTTCACAAATCTGCTGAGGACTAGAGACAGAACGGTTACAACTGGGCTAGAGGAAATTCTTGCTGGTTTTACTCTTTAAAAGTTTAAACTGACTTAAGAGCTTGACGCTCTCTGGAGTTAGAAACTGTTGTAACTCAGAGACTTGGTTCAACAGGGCGATTTCGCGAGCGAACTCTTTTTGGAGAATTTCCAAATAGCGATCGCGTTGCGCTCCAGGGGGAGCCTCCTTGAGCATATGAATGGCTAAGTTAATGTTCGATAAGGGTTGGCGCAGTTCGTGGGAGAGATTATTCAACAACTCATCTTTGGCGTCAATGAACTGTTCGAGTTCGGCGCACTTTTCCATTAAAGCGCTAGAACGTTCGCGTTCGCTGGCAAATTGCTGAAGTGCGGCTTCTTGTCGTTGCAGCCTCATGGTAATCGCTGCGAGCAACTCAGAGCGAGTAAAAGGCTTTGTTAAATAATCATCTGCTCCTTTTTCCATCCCCTGACGCCAATCATTGCGTTCGGCTTTAGCCGTCAGAAAAATAAAGGGAATCATCGCTGTTGCTGGATTTTGACGGAGAGCCTCTAGTACAGCATACCCATCTAGCTCTGGCATCATAATGTCACATAAGATCAGATCGGGCTGATGCTGCTCGGCAAGTTGGATACCCGTATGCCCATCGGATGCTTCTAAGGATTGATAACCTTCAATATCAAGTAACTTCAGTAAATTTGCGCGGACGGTGGGTTCGTCTTCAATCACTAAAATCTTTTTCATAGGATTCCTTAAATCAAGTCGTTCGAGATTGCTGACATGACAGGTTTGCCTTGCACAACCTGCCCGTCTGCAATTCGCCGAACTACTCAGGATTGACCAACAAGACAAACGTTTGCTTAGTCGTTTTGGGATGGAAGCCGAGGCCTCTTTGTCAAACTTAACTCGTCTTTAAGACGATTAACACAATCCTCCAAAAACTCAAAGAAACTGCGGTTTATACCGAAGAATGACAAAGGCGCTCAAGCGTAGAGACAAACTCAGGATAGGAAATGGCGGCGGCTTCGGCGCGATGAATCGTGGTTGTTCCCTTAGCGTTCAGGGCTGCGATCGCTAAACTCATGGCAATGCGATGATCGGTATAGCTATCAACCTCAGCGCCGACGAGGGACGTTCCGCCGACGATCTCTAAGCCATCTGGAAGTTCTGTAATTTTAGCGCCCATTCGGTTGAGTTGCGATGCCATGACGGCGAGGCGATCGCTTTCTTTAACGCGCAATTCGGCTGCATCTTTGATCGTGGTTGTTCCTTGAGCAAAGGTAGCCGCCACTGCCAGAATTGGAATCTCGTCAATTAGGCGGGGAATTAAATCGCCGCTAATTTCGCATCCCCGTAGGGAACTGGTGACAATTCGCAAATCGGCGACAGGTTCGCCCGCAACCAGGCGTTGATTTTCTTGGGAAATTTCGGCTCCCATCAAGGCGAGGGCGTCTAAAATGCCCGTCCGGGTGGGGTTAACGCCCACATTCTCTACTACCAATTCGCTATCGGGGGTAATGGCAGCAGCGACCAGCCAAAACGCCGCAGAACTGATGTCTCCGGGAACAATCACCTGTTGACCGTGCAGTTGAGCCGGCCCTTGGACGGTGACGCTACAGGTTTCCGGATCGACGCGCAGGGATGCGCCAAAGGCTTGTAACATGCGTTCGCTATGATCGCGCGAGAGGGCGGGTTCTGTGACGGTGGTTTCGCCTTCTGTCATTAACCCGGCTAGGAGAATGCAGGATTTGACTTGCGCTGAAGCGATGGGGGAATGGTAATGGATGGGTTGTAGGGAGGTGCCTTGAATGGCAAGCGGGGCCAGGGAATTACCTTGGCGGCCCCAAATTTGCGCCCCCATCTGTTGCAGGGGTTTGACGACGCGAGACATGGGACGCGATCGCAAGGAGTCATCCCCGGTGACGGTAAAAAAGCGATCGCGATGAGAGGCGAGGATACCTAACATGAGCCGCATGGTGGTTCCGGAGTTACCCGCATCCAGAACGCTTTCGGGTTCTTGCAGCGCGCCTAAACCAATTCCGGTAATTTCTACTTTTTCGGCGTTCAGGGGACTAATTTTTGCTCCCATTGCTTGAAAGCAGTTGGCGGTGCTGCGAGGATCTTCACCGAGTAACAATCCTTCGATGGTGGTGATACCTTCTGCTAAACTGCCTAGCATTAAAGCCCGGTGGGAAATGGATTTATCTCCCGGAACTTGCAAGCGTCCTTGGAGAGAAACTCCCGTTCCTGGGCGAGCGATCGCCAAATCTTGAGATCGCGAAGTAATGTTCAAGGTTACGATGGAAGCAGGCATTGAAGATCAACTTGATGTAAGACTGTGTAAGCGACATCGTACCGCGATCGCGCAGCCCAAAGATTTGAGATTTGAGAAGGGTTGACTCAAGTTCGATCGGGTTTTGAGGAGTTAATCGTGACGATGGGGTCTTCTATTCGAGTCGGTTTTCAGTTTCCACCCCCTATGAAGTTGCCATCCATCGGCGGCTGATGTCTTCCTTGTATTGATTTTTGCGATTTGTTTTCTCCTAAATACGCACTTTGAATTTTTTTCCATGCTGACTCACCATCGCAAACTTGTTAGTCTGTCGCTAGTGTCTACGGATCTGCCCGTTTGGTCTGCGATCGAAACAGCGGCGACAATCTACCAGAAAGACCGCGATCGCTTTCATTTATTATTGAGCGAGCCTGTATTGCGCGACCCTAGTTCTGAAGCGCCGCCTCCCCTAACGTCCCGTTCTCGTCTGCTGTGGTTAGAAATTTCTCCCTATCGCGTGATTCTGACCATGCAGGGAAATGGCAAACTCAGTTACCGCCATTTGTGGGAACATGGGATGTACGGTCTATCCCGCTATTGGTTATATAGTAGCGATCGCCCGGATCGCGGCGGTCAGTTGCGCTTTCGGAACTTTACGCGATCGCTTGAACTTAATGGCAGAACGCTGCCCAAAAATTTACGGCTTGAATATGAGTTATGGTCTGATAAACTTCAGCTAGGTTCCTATATTCTCAATTTAGATATTCATTCTTGAGTTTGTTTCTCTAACCCGATTGCAGGCTAAGAATAAACAAAATGGGGCTGTTGCGGAACGGCCCCATTTGATATCTATCCCCTGCATATTTACAGCGTCTGCGATTCGCTTAGGGGTGGACTGAGTTGAATTAATCGTTCGAGTTCGATTTTTTGGGCATTAGTCTGTGCCCCCCAGAGTGCCACTTTATGTTTGACAGACCGGAGTGCTAGATTAATGACCCAGGGAGAGACTTGCGGATTTTGTTCGAGTTCTGCAATCAAGAACTTCAAGTCTTCAATAATCATTTGCTTTTGGTTTCTGAGGTCTGCTGGCATAGGGAGTTCATCAACTTCTATTACTATTTAACAATAGTCAATCCGTTTTGAATAGGATCTCAATCACTTTAGCAAGCGATTTGAGAGGCTGTTTACGTACGGATAATACGACCAACTCTAGGGAACTACTTTAATAAGCGTCGCGTCGCAATCCTGGCTGATGACCGGGCTTTGACTTATTTATACATCACCTTAGATGAGGCACAATCCGGAAAGATATGAGGTTTTATGGTGCGATTCTATCGACCTCATAAAAAGTTAATTTTTGGGAGAGCGATCGCGCTTTTCATGCGTTGAGAATTGCAGATTAAAAGTAAGCTTTTATGAGGTGTTGCCAGACCAAAATCAAAACTGTCACCCTACCAATTGCTGAATCGTGTCAACCTCAAAAAATCTAACCTCCTGCAACCCGATAGCCAATCTAAGTTAAAATTGGTAGACCGTGAATTCCCTGAGCTGAACACAGAACTTATGCGAGAAAAACTGCTAAACTGGCTCAACCTAGCTTTAAGCGCGAACTTATTTCTGGTATTATTAAGTTTTTTCTGGTTAGCGATCGCCGTCGTTGGCAAAATGGCAGGTGTTCCCCTCGGTTTGGATTTGTGGTACAAACTTTGGGAACCCTTATTCACCCCGGCAATTGGATTGCTAATGGCGGGCGCAATTATCAGCGGTATTGTCAGTTGGGTCAATAAAAAGTTAAACTCTGCCACCTAATCTGGCTTTTTGTGCCAGTCGCCATCCTCTCCCTTGTCATAATCGCGTTTAACCGCCGCCCAAGCAACGCGAAAAGCGCGTTCTTCCTCCCCATACTCTTCTAGGGCATTGTTGAACGTCGCCCGAAAGATTTCTTGGGCGTGGTGGGGCAGGTGCGATCGCACAGAGTCAGGTAAATCTGCTAATTTCTGGTAAGGCATGGAAATCTCCCTTCAGCGATAGAACCTCAAAACTTGACTAACAGCGTTCCAAGTTTCGAGAGTCTTCTCCTCAATCTGAAGGGAGATCCGCACATTAAGAAGTGTAAGCCGTTTTCGCGCTAACCGGGCCAAACTCCGTCAGGAAGCGGAACGCCTTGACAATATAACCCGCCACCCGATAGGGAGACATTTGGTAAAAACTCGACCATGCGATCGCCTTAAACTCATCATAGCGGTCTACCTGGTCGGGATGGTTTTCTAGCCAAGCCTGACGGACAGCATGACCGATGAGAATATCGAGAACGATATACTCCTCAATCTTAAGACCGGGGTTGCGTTCTGCGATCGCCGCCAACTCCAAAAGCGTCTCAATATTAATCTGGCGATACTCCGGCGCGTCTATCTTATTTAACAAATGTTCCACCTGAAGCGCAAAATTCCGTTCCCCCGAAGTCATCTCCGCCAGCAACAACTCGCTATCTAGGCGGTTGCGCCGTTCCAGCTTATCGCCCACCACTAACCCCTTGCAGTGCTTGAGCAATTGCCACACTCTCGGATAGAATCCTTCCGGAACCCGGTTTAAAGCCCCATCTAACTGACGCTTTCGCAGCCAACTTCCCGTCATGGGCGCTTCGCTTTGGTCATCTGCCAATTCCACCACCCATTCAATCTCCTGTTCCCGTTGTTGAACGTGCAATAACTCCTGTTGGCGCAGCTTTTGGTTCATCCCCTCATAACCTGCCAACACCTGACGCAAGCGCACTTTAATCTCAAACGGACTTAAATGCATCAATTGTTCGTAAGCCTCATCTTGGGTAACGCCCAATTCAGCCGCCAGTTCGCTAGTTAACAGCAAAATCAGATAACCCACCCGCAACGTCAGCAACCCCTTAAATAAATCCGGTTCCGACTTAATTAACAAGCCCAAATAGATCAGAATTTCTTGCGTCAAAACGCGATCGCGGATATCCTCGCGGCAGAGCGTGCAAATTTTCTCCATAATATCGGCACGCGGTAGCGGACGCGAAATCAACGACGTTTCGCTATAGGCCCTTCCCACCGAAATCTGCTTTTGGCGAACCAAAATATCCGTCACCGCATCCGATAACCCAATATCAATCTTATTCAGCAACCCGGCAGCATGACGCACCACCGCCCATAGCGGACTTCCCCCCATTTGCGGAATTAAACTCGCCTTTTCGTAAACCTCATTCACCAAATCTTCAACCGTCACCCCCTCTGCGGGCCCGCCAAACCCCGTATTAAAATCCAGACCCTTCATCCGCGTTAGGGTTTGCAGGAGTTCAATTTGTTCGTACAAGTTCTCCGACTGGCGCAGACTAGTCAACAACAGCTTCAGGTCGGTTTCGTACTCCAGAGTAAACTCCTGAGTATGGCTTAACGGCCAGTTCTGCGCGGGGTCGTAAGCCAAATAATAACAACTCGGTGCCGCATCCTTCACCGCTTCATTGGTAAACTCAAAATCATGCAAGAAATCAATCCGTTCGGTTCCTGCCGTTAAGATTAATTGATTGAGTTTGCCCAGCTTCACCGGAACGCCGTTACAACTTCCTTGTTTAAGCTGCTGCATCAAATCGAGTAAAGCTTCTGAACCTGACTCTAACATCCCCTCTGTAATTAACAACGTCAGCATCGGACGACCCAATAGCGTCCAATGTTGATAGATGTAGGTGAGTTCGCTTTTAATCTCCGATACCAGAAAATGGTAATCCAGAGTTAGGTAAAACTGTTCTAAGTCCAAGAACGCAGGCAAAAACATCACCGTATCGCCGCATATTTGGAAGACTCTAGAGGTGGTTAAACTCCGCAGGCGGCGCAAGGGACGCCCCGTTAACCCCATTTTGTCATTACGACCAATTTGGTGATAAACCGCCGAGAGTTCGGTGGCTTGACGAATTTGTATCGGTTCAACTTGGGTAGGGGTTTGGGTTTCAATTCCCTGTTGTGCTAGTTGATTTTGCAGGTTTTCGTCTTCGGCTAATAGGGCAATTTGTACCACGGGATGGCGCTGGCGACCGATACACAAATGACGGCCGAGGGGGTCAATATCGCCAATATCAATTAAGCCTTCGCTGAGGAGTTGTCCCAGGAAATATAAGCTTTGCGCCCAAACGAGGGGGATGTTTTCATTCGGGAGGCGGGTTTGGCTGCGGGGGTTAGTGCGTTCGGCTTCAACTTGCTCGGCGGCCACGTAATATAATTCGGGCAATAGACCAAAGCCGTCTCGTTCGACTAATAAATCCTTTAAGGCGGTTTGGTAATAGCGGGCTTGTTCGCTATCTTTGCGGAAAATGCCATCGAGAACCAGATAGGTGAAAAATAGCGGCCACTCGCATTCGATATGTTCAAATTGCTTGAGTTCCCACGGTTCGTAATGCAGGCGGCTAGTATCTTCTAGGACGGTTTGATGGCCGTCGCGTAAAAATCGCTTGCAGCCATAGCGTCCTGCCAGTTTGGTAATGATATCTTGGCGGGTGCGTTCGACGAGGGGGGCGCTTTCGATGGCGAAGGCGGGAAAGCCGATAACGCTGAGTAAGGCGGCGTCGGTTTCTTTAGAAAGCGATTCTCTGGGTAATAACGATTCTAGAGTCATCCGAGCGCGGGCGATTTCATCGGGGAGGACGTGAATAACCGAAGATTGACCGCCGCGCACTCCAAACAGGTTAAACCCGTTCATGGCTTCTAGGGCGGCTTTTGCCATGCCAATAGAACTGGCGTTAAGTTCGGGGTTGCCTCGATTAATTTTATTCCCGCGTTCCCAAATTCCATAGTCGGGCGTGCGATAGGCACGACCAATGTAATAGACCAGATTTTGAATAAAGTTAACTTCGTCTAGGGTGTAGATAATGTACATTCCTGAAGCGGTCATTTGGGCCAGCATCAGGAGATAGAGGGAGGTGGCGTCTACTTGGAGGTGTCCCCACTCGTCATCGCCAACCACGACATCGCCGGTATGGGTATTGTATTTGGCGTGGAGGGCGTCGAGAAGGGATTGGGTTTCTTTGAAGTGTTCGACTTTGCGCGACTGGCGCATCATGGCGAACAAGAGGCCGCGCATCAGTTTGACGACGCTGTGTTCGAGTTCGTAGCTGCGTCCTTGGTTTTCGTCAATTTTGCGATAAGCAAGGGCCAGTCCCCAAACGGCGAGGATGCTGTAGACGTTATCTCGCACCCAGGCGTCGGTGTAGTCGCCGTGGGCGTTGACGGCAGTGGAGGCGGGCAGCAGCCCGGTCATGGGGTTTTGACGCTCTAGAATAATCGATTTGATGGCACGATAGTAAAACTCTAGACGGTTGGTAAAGCTGAGGTTGTTGATTGACATGGACGCCTGGAAAAATAGTTTCCGGATGGTGGAGAAGTAACCGAGAAAAAACTTGACAAGAAGGGCAATTTATGAGTTGTTGATGGGCGCGATCGCAATTTCAGCACAGATCGAGGGCAGCCGCGACCTTGCAACCTTTGCTAAAGCTTTATCGGGACTCCTTCAATCATCGCCGTTCCTTTACGAAATTTCCTCAAGATTAAAATAATATTAAGGTGAGATGGAGTTAGATGCTTATCTTGAACTAAATTGCGATCGCATCCTCAAGCAATTCCCCTTCACAATCAGGTCAGCAATGAGGTGAATATCATGTCTCGCCGCTACAATCAAAACCAATCTCCCCTCGTCCGCATCGTTTACTCAAAAGTCGTTGTCAACGGTAAAGTTGAACTCGTCCCCCTCGAACTTTATGCCGATGGTTCGCTCAAACGGGCTGCTTAAAAGCATTCTCGATAGCAATGAGAGGTCTTTGAGAAATTCTTTTAATTGGGTCTAAAGATCGCCCATCTTTTACATCTAAACGGGGTATTTTTACCGGGAATCGCATTCATAAAAAAGACCCAACTCAACGGTTAACCTCGCGAACAACCCGGTTCAGTCAACCGCTTCCCCTCCGCGAAGCTAGATGCTAGTCAATCATTAGTGCGGGTGAGAATGAGCAGTTCCCAGAACCCTGCAACAATCCTTCAGGAAATCGCGATCGCGCCTCCTCAGTTCTCCAATCTATCAAACGGATAAAAAGAAATGCTAGAATCCATTGCGTGATCGAGTATTTCTCGCAACACCAGACCAATCCTTATCCGTTGCGAGAAACACTTTTTGCGTGTCTTGCCGCCATAATGGGGAAAAATGAAGCTGTGCCAAAGCGGAATCATGTCTGAGATGCCCAAACCGTTTTCAGTGTTAGGGCTGCCAGTGCATCTTTTAGAAGACTATTCAAGCTGGTTGCTCTCCTGTTTGCATCAACACATTGGCGTTCATGTCGTCACGCTGAATGCGGAAATGGCGATCCAAGCAGAACAAAACCCAGCTTTAGCAGAAGCGATTTACAAAGCAGACTTAGTCGTTCCCGATGGTTCCGGCGTTGTGCTGTACCTGCGCCTGCGAGGAAAAGTCACCCAACGCTGTCCGGGAATTGAACTGGTAGAATCTCTGTTAGCGCGATCGGTTAGCACCTCTACTGAGGGTTCTCCTCACTCCCCGTGGTCTGTATTTTTCTACGGAGGTGCGCCCGGTGTAGCCCAACAAGCTGCTTTAACCTGGCAACAACGAGTTCCGGGAATTCAGTTTGCAGGAACTCAACACGGCTATATCTCCCCTCAAGAAGAAGAAGAACTCCTCGCCACCCTCAAAGCCACCCAACCCCGCATCATTTGCGTAGGCTTAGGCGTTCCCCGTCAAGAATTATGGATTCTCCAACACCGCCACCTTTGTCCCCAGTCCGTGTGGGTTGGCGTTGGAGGGAGTTTAGATATTTGGGCCGGAAACAAAGAACGCGCCCCCGTTTGGCTGCGAGAAAATCATTTGGAATGGATGTATCGCCTCTACCAAGAACCCCATCGCTGGCGGCGCATGTTAGCCCTACCCCAGTTCGCTTGGCGGGCGTTGTGGAGTGCTTAACTCAGTGCTGAGTGCTGAGTGCTGAGTGCTGAGTGCTGAGTAAGTTCCGAGTTCCGAGAGGGGAAGTTAGTCGCGTAGGTTGGGTTGAGGTACGAAACCCAACACAACCCTGGCGGCTGTTAGGTTACGCTAACGCTAACCCAATCTACGACAGTATAGGACTTTCAGAAGTGAGTGCCAGTCAGTCAGGCTGTTGCGTCAGCTTCCGCGTAGCAGTGTGCGGAGTTGATAGTTATCAAACCCTGCGGGATACAGCAATTTGGTCTAATTTACTCCAACCCGGACAACGTAGCGGCCTATGGCGCAGTTCGGCACGCATTCTCGATCGTTATGGCGAACAAGCCA